>NZ_VFEB01000125.1:0-178266 GCF_007858795.1 Vibrio sp. T20 | reverse complement strand
CAAAATATTCGACTGGCTTTTCGCATCCATGAACTGCTTAGACAAGGTTCAAGCAACTAAAGACAAAATAAGGGCAAGCCTGTTACTTGCCCATTTCGTTTTATTATTCACCCATAGAGCTTGATGCACGGCGTCTGTCGGTCGCGCCATAGATCTTGCCATCTTTGACTTCAATGGCATTCAAGCCACTGATGACGGGAATGACATGCACCTGATAACCGAGCTGCATGAACTCTGGTACTAGCATTTCAGCGTAGGTTTTCTTCTCGACCAACAAACCTGTCGGATCATAAGGTTTGGTTCGATCAATCTTAGTGCCATACTGAATATTCGGCAGGTCAATCGCTTCCTGCGCAGACAGATCCCAATCGAGAATGCCCACCACAGTTTTCAACACGTACCCCGGAATTTGTGAGCTACCAGGAGAACCTACCACTAAACGCAGGTCGTCTTTTTTATCCATAACCATTAGCGGGGTGATCGCTGAGCGAGGTCGCTTACCTGCTTCAATAGAGTTTTGAGTCGGTTTACCGTTTATTGTGGGTTTGGTGGAGAAATTTGCCATTTGGGCATTAAGAACCACGCCATCGACCATTAGCCCAGACCCCATGCCTGTGCCGACGGTGCTGGTCATTGCAATGGCATTACCGTCTTTGTCGATGATGGAGATGTGCCCGGTATCTTGGCTCTCAAAACCTTGATACTGAGCGTAATCAGTATCGGTTAGCTTGCCTGCTTTTGGTTTTGTTTTCGCAATGCCAGTCTCTGGAATGAGCTTACGTCGCCCATCGATGTAGGCTTTGTCGAGTAGGGCTGCAACTGGCGCTTCGATGTAATCTGGGTCACCGGCATAAGCGATGCGATCGGCTTTGGCGATTCTCATGGCTTCGGTCATCAAGAGCCAAGGTTCAACATCGGTTTTAGACATGTCGGCTAAGTTATAGGCTTCTAACATTTCAAGGCTTTGAGCAACCATCACGCCACCAGAGGCAGGGTAACCAAAGGATACGATCTTGTTACCACGATAGTCGCTCTCAATGACGTCACGCTTTTTGATTTGGTACTGTTCAAAGTCTTCAATGGATAATTTTGCGTGGTCTGAATCGATGCCACTGTTGACCGTTTCGACAATGTTCTTACCAAACTCTCCACCATAAAGATATTTGTCACCTTGTTGCGCAATATTGGTCAACGTATTGGCAAGCTTTGGATTGGTCATCAAGGTGCCCGTCGGTTTGATTTCGTCGTTATCCCAATAGAGCGCTTTGATTTCTGGATCTTCAATTAAACGGTTTTGCTCACGAACCACAATGTCATAGGTGTAACTGTTCATTGCATAACCTTTACTGGCAAGCTCAATCGCAGGCTGCACCAACTCAGACCAAGGTAGCTTTCCGTATTCTTGATGAGAGCTATAGAGCAAACGAAGCGTACCCGGTACCGCGACAGATCTTGGCCCTAAAATCTCATTTCGACTGAGTGCCTTACCATCTTCCATAAACATATCTGGAGTCGCACTTGAGGGCGCTTCGTCACGCCCATCGATTGCGAGGAATTGGTCTTTGTCATGTTGATAAAACAAAGCAAACGTCCCGCCACCAATCCCCGTCATATCGGGCTCGACGACTGACATGGTCATTTGCATCGCCACCATGGCGTCGATGGCATTACCGCCTTGTTTCAGTATCGAATAGCCAGTGCTGCTGACATAGGGGTTTGTCGCACTAACCATGAATTTGTCACCTTCAGTATTCGGCATGATTGGGAAAGGGCTGGGCTCAGCAGCAAAACCCACCGCTGAAACCAAGCTTAAAGATAAAGTTGCTATACGCATGAGTTCTCCATTTAGAGGTTCAATTTAGTCGCTCCAAGGTTGACTGAATAAAAAAGAGTAAGTTCGTGAGCCTGCTACCTTCTTACACAAACCTGACGGTGTTGACAGAGTTATTAAATTGTAGGGCATGTGGAGAATTTAGTTATTGGGGGTGTTTGGATAAGCGTGTTTTTATATTTTTCAACTCGACATTAAGCCCATGGAATACGTGCATTGAAATATAGTGAGCGAGTATAAATCCTAATTAACATTAAGTTTTAAACAGGTTGGTAAGTTTGGAATTAAGCGATATTTAATAAAGTTAAAAATTAAAGCTTATGATTTATATGGTTAATTTTTAGGTTGGCACAATCTATAAACAATATTTACATATTTGTCACTATTTTTGTATTGACCGATTGAATAACTGGTCAGATCTGTTATTGTGCGAAAAAATAATAGTGCGGTTTGTCATACTGTTTAGCAAGGAAGCTTATGTTTACACTATCGATTAAGAATCGAATTTTGGCGTTATGTTTAGTTTCGTTAGTAGGGTTTATTAGTATTCTATTTGTCGGTGGGGATACACTGACTAGCAACACTAAGCAGGTTAATAGGATTGACCAAGTCACTTATCCCGTAATGAATGCGGCCTCTTTAAACAGTGTGTTGATCTCCCAGTTGGCGGAGCGTTTTAACTTAGCTGTAACGCTTGGCGATGAAGAAATTTTGGAAATGAACAAGCAAACTCTTGCTGCGATTCAAAGTAACTTCAATATTCAAATCACGCTGGATCCTTCTCTGCAGAGTGAATCGACACTTCTGCAAAATAAAACTAATCAATATTTTGAACTTGCTTACCAAATTGCCCAAGGAATGATCGATGAGGAGATCAGCCTTAGTGAGGCCGGTCGTTTGGCAAAAGAAAGTACAGCGATTTTGGATGAGCTAACCCTAGGCATGCTTGAGTTTGGTGCAGACCGACAGTCTGAGTTTGAGAATGCAGTGGAAGATTTAGAAGCCAATAACAAACAGGCTAACCAGATCATGAGCATTTCTGGCGCTGTGGCGATGCTTGCAATGTGTGTCTTCGGATGGTTAGTCGTAAGAGGAATTCGAGCGGATCTGGCAAACATTAGCGATAAGATGCACGATATCGCTGAGGGTGATGGAGATCTTACTGTGCGTCTTCAGCACGAGAAAAATGACGAACTTAAGCCTCTGGTGGAGTCATTTAATAGCTTCGTGTCTCACCTACAACAGAACGTAACTCACACTATAGACAATGTTACTCAATTGGACTCTATCTCTGGTTCTCTCGTTAAGTCGAGCCAAGTCACAAGTGAGCTTTCCACTAAGCAACACCTTTCAATTGAAGAAGTCTCAAGTTCATTAAACCAATTGTTTCTTGCGGCTCGAGAGATTGCAACGAATGCAAATGATGCGTCGTCTTCTGCTTCTAGTGCAAGCGAACAAGCAAGCTTAGGGGAGCAGCAAGTTGAAAGCACGATTCTTGCGGTGAAAGAACTGACGAACGATGTCGGTAATGCATCAGAAGTTGTGAAGCAGTTGAACGACAACACTCAGAGTGCAGGCTCAATTTTAGAATCGATCAGTGCGATTGCAGAACAAACTAACCTCTTAGCACTTAATGCGGCAATTGAAGCTGCACGAGCAGGAGAACAAGGTCGAGGTTTCGCGGTTGTAGCTGACGAAGTCCGAACGTTAGCGTCAAGAACACAAACCTCTACCCAAGAAATTCAGTCGGTACTTTTACAGCTACAAGAGCAAGCGCAAACAGCCTCTACCATCATTTCTGAAAGCGTTGTTAAAGCTGAAGATTGTGTAGAGAAGTTCCTAGTCGCTGAAGGGTCGCTGCAAAGAATCACATCAGATGTCACCGAAATCAGCCAACGAAACGAAAGTATTGCTGCCGCGACGGAGCAGCAAGAACAAACCTCGACTCGTATAGAAACCTTTGTAGAAGAGATTCGAAAAATGGCGGAAGGTACCAGCAACAGTGTGAAACAGGTAGATGCTGTGGCTCATGATATCCAAGAAGTTACTCGTAATATATCTACATTAACTGGCCACTTTAAGGTGAGTTAAGCCCCCTAGAATCATTCTTTCTCTCTTTATGGCCATGCCTCAAGGAGGGCGGGAGTATGCCCAAAATTTGGGTTAATTACATAAAAACAAGAAACAACATAACAAATTGGAGTTAGTTATGAAGAAGACAGTGGTTGCTGCCCTAGTAAGTATGGCGTTTGGAGCAAATGCTGCAAATATGGATAATCTTCGTATTAGCGGGTTTGGTTCTGTAGGTATCGGTAAGTCAGATAATGCAATCGGTTATGCAGGCTACACGGATGAAAAACTAGATTGGGAGCAAGAAACACTAGCGGGCTTGCAGTTTGATTTTCAGGTTAACGAGCGAGCGAAGTTCGTGACGCAAATAGTCGCAAATAGCCGTTATGACTATGACCCAAAAATTGAAATGGCTTACGCGTCTTATGATTTTGATTCATTTACTGCTCGTGCAGGTAAGCTGCGTCTACCTCTGTTCTTCTATTCTGACTACACCGATCTTGGCTATGCGTATCCTATGATTCGACCTTCTCAAGAATTGTACGAAAACATTGTTTTGAAGGGCTATACGGGAGCTGATTTATTGATTCCGATTGAACTTGAAGATTCAAGTATTCTTCTTCAGCCATTGGTTGGTGTTGGCACGATTGACGAAGAGGATTCAATTGTTGGTGAAGTTAAACTGGATCAATTATTTGGTTTGAGTGCGAACTGGAACGTCGATGATTTTACTTTCCGTGGTTCTTATTTGGTTGCGGAATCGAATCCGTCTTGTGATTTCCAGAACCCACAATCTAGCCCTTACTGCCAGTTAGGTGCTTTACTTGACAGCCAAGACGGTCAGTTTATCTCTCTGGGTGCGCAATATGACAACGGTGATCTACTTGTTAACGTAGAAGCCGCTGACGTTCAAATTGAAGGTCAATTTTACGACTATCAATCGGTTTCTGGCTTGGTTGGTTACCGAATCAATGAGTTTACGCCTTACCTTTCGGTTAGCTGGGTTGAAACCACCGATAACGATGAACGTGAAAATATGACGATAACGGCAGTTAAAGAGTCGATGAATTACGAGCGTATCTCTTACTCTATCGGTAACCGCTGGGACTTTGCTAAGAATATGTCGTTAAAGGCTGACGTGACTTACGTAGATTACCGCGATACGAGTGGTGGTTTCCAAACCAATGTTGAGACGTCTGCCGTCAACCCATTTATGGCGACGGGGAATTACCTTGAAGACAGCTCAATTGTCTATTCAGCACGTCTTGATTTCGTATTCTAAGGAGGTCACATGAAAAGTTTACTGACAGCAATAACCATAGCGGTTCTTTCATTTAATGCTTCTGCAGGCATGGTCGTTATTGGTAACAATGCAGGTGTTGATTCATTATCAAAATCTGATGTTAAAAAACTCTTTATGGGTAAAAAGAGCAAGTTATCAAATGGTACGAAAGCACAAATCGTCGAACTGACTGATGGTTCTGAGGGGCGACTAGCCTTTCACGAGGTAGCAACAGGACGCAGTGAATCGCAGCTTCAATCTGCTTGGTCAAGGCTAGTCTTCACAGGTAAAGCAGAAGCTCCAATTCAAGTCGTAGATTATAGCGAAGCCATCACAACGGTAGCGTCAAAAACCAACGCCATTGGTTACGTTGATGAGTCTGCACTGACGGGGGATGTAAAAGTGCTGTTTAAGTACTAAATCAGCTTCTGATTGATGATAAAAAAGCCCAAGGCAAAGAGGTTGCCTTGGGCTTTTCGTTTCACTGAGCATACGTTTTCGTGGTAGAGGTTAGAACACGAAACTCAGCATAATAGTATAGAGTACAGCATCTTTATCATCAAAGCCTGTCAGTGGATTGAAGTCCTCGATAAAGGCTCCATTTGACTTACGAGCTTCAAAGTATTGTACTTCACCATTGATAGAAACGTTCGGCAATACGTCGTAATCGATACCAATCAAATAGCTGTTGCCTGTAAGGTGTTCGTTTGAGTTAAATTCTGCACCGTAAACGACATAAGGCGTAAACGAATTCAATCTGTAGCCCAAACTTGCATACATTGATGAAGAGAAGTCACTGATTTGTCCTTCACTTGATAGTACCGCTTGACCAAATTCATACTCAGCACCCAAAGACCAAAGCTGGATGTGTTGGTTGTCTGCAGTAGGCAGCGCACCAACGTTTTTAATCTTTACAGTCTGATCAAAGTTGGAATCGAGGAATGACAAATTCCAACGATAGTTCTCTCCACTTAACTGAAGGTTGGCACCAAACATGCGGTTGGTTTCAAACTCCAGTTCTGTACTCGAATTAAAATCGACTTCGTTTTTGTCTTTTACGCCGAAGAAAGGGGAGAGTAACAGCGTTGCCTCATCACTCACATCGTGAGTCCAGCTGACTTTAATCCCGTTAAATGCGGTGATACCCAATACGGCGTTATATACTTCTGTCGGTGGCCTCGCTGTCATGTAGGCTTGGCCGACATAATAGTACTCAGAGGTAAGAAACAGTGGCAGTCTCAATCGACCGATGCTGACATCAAAGTCATTGAATTCATAGCCAAGGTAAGCCCACTCAAGCTGAGGGTCACTCCAATCGTATTGGGGGGCTTTCACCACTTGAACAGAGGCTTTGAATGAGTTGTAAAAGTAGTCTAATTGAACGCCAAATGTGGTATCACAGTCGTAGCAGCTCTCATCAGTAAAGCCTCGGTTAATGATGAGTGGATTATCATTGTCTGATTTCGCCCAAGATGTTGAACCAAAGCCACTTAATGACAAATTATCGGTAAGTTCAATAATCGCAAAAGCCGGAGAGGAAATCGAAGCACATAGCACTGACGTAATTATCTTTTTCATATTATTTCTCCGAACTTATAATGTAGAGAACGTTGGCATTTTGAGGAACCGAAGAGAGTGGGGAGTAACCAATACGGTTTGGTTTGTCATCCAGCCAGTCCACTAAGCTATCGGTTGATGCCGTTTTGATTTCTCTTGGGTAACGCGCTTTTCCAGAAAAAGATAAGCCAGCCCAGTGAGCGTTCATTTGAGCGGCATTTTTCCCAAGCAAAAGCTGATAAAACTCTCCTCTTTCGGTGCTGTTCTCAGGCCAATCAGACAGTTCAACACGCTTGCCATTGAGGCGTTTAGTTTTACCTCTATATAGCTTTCTTGCTTTGTTTATCGATATCTCTTCAAACCCTGTGTCTAAAGTAAATATTGCGTAATCTTCAGTGGCATGAGCAGGGTTGAAAATAAGTAAACTTCCGAATAACCCTAGAACTGCTCGTAGCAGAACTCTGCACTGGAGTGATTTCACTGTTTTGATCCAATCCATTAGTTTCTCCTAACAAGTCGCACTTTCTATTTGGTGGAATAGCTTTTCTTTTCTTACGGGTTTCGCGACGTACCCATCCATTCCGGAATCAAAGCACTTTTGAATATCATCATCAATTACACTAGCGGTTAACGCGATGATAGGAGTCTTTGTTAAGCCTAAGTTTTTCTCGTGTTCTCTAATCTCCCTGGTTGCGGTGAAACCATCCATCACAGGCATCATGCAGTCCATTAAAATAATGTCGAAGCTACTGTCGTTCTGATACATATCAACGGCGATCTGTCCGTTGTCCGCAATTTCAAAGGTATATCCTGCTTTCTTAAGCATGACTGAAGCAACTTTCTGGTTTACGCGATTGTCTTCAACCAAAAGGATCTTCTCTGACTTGCTTGGCACAACGTTAGGCTCAGCTTGCTCTGGTAATGTTTTCTTGGCTGTTTGTGCACTATGAATAGGAGTAACGGTTGAACTTGTTGATGCTGCTGGCGCGGTATGCGCAGCTGGCAGTGGCATCGCTTCTACAGCCGCAAGCACTTTCTCCTTCAACATCTCGAATTTGAATGGTTTTGGCACGTAGTCGTCCATACCCACATCGAAACACTTTTGAATATCGTCATCAATCACACTGGCGGTAAGAGCGATGATAGGGATGCGTCGCGTAGCATTGGTCTCTTTTTCAACTCGGCGAATGTTGCCTGTTGCTTCAAAGCCGTCCATAACGGGCATCATACAATCCATAAGAATGGCGGCGTAATGTGGGTTTGCGGTAAACATGTCCACAGCTTCTTGGCCGTTATTCGCAAACTCAAATTCAAATCCACTTTTTCCAACATGAAGCCCAGCAATCTTCTGGTTGATCTTGTTGTCTTCAACGATGAGGATTTTGTGTTGAATCTCTACTGGTGGCCGGCTTGCCTCTGATAGTTCCGCCAAACCTCGCGTATCACAAAGCTCAATAGCTTTAATTAAACGCAAGCCGAGTAGGGGCTGTGCGACTTGTGCTGTAACGCTGTCACCAAGATCCGCTGGCTCACTTAAGAAGGAACGTATCAAACAGATAGTGATGCCGTTTTGGTACAGCTTAGCTAAGTTATCGGCGTGGGAGTTAGCTAGGAATGCGTCATCTTCAGCGAAAACGACAGTGATAGGTTTAGTGTGTTTTTGAGTGGCGAGTTGTGATGTAATTACAGCAGTGTCGTTCGTTCGCTGAGTCACTTTTAAGCCATAAAGGTTAAGATCCCATTCTATTCGTTTAGTCAGTATGTTTTCGTTACCCAGCACATAAATATCAGACGTTGCTGTACTTGGTTTCGGTAGCATAATATCGACGGGTAATTCTAAGTCGAAGTAGAAACAGCTGCCTTCGCCCTTGACGGAGTCGAGCTGAATCTGGCCACCCATAAGTTCAACCAACTGTGTGCTGATGGCTAGGCCAAGACCAGTACCTCCGAATTGGCGTGTGGTTGAATCATCTTCTTGAGCAAAGGGTTCGAATATTTGTTTCTGTTGTTGTTTGTCGATCCCAATACCGGTGTCTCGTACACCAAATCTAAGGGTGACACTGTTTTCTGACTTGTTGAACGTTTGGATTGATAGGGTGACGCCGCCTTCTGCAGTAAACTTCACTGCATTCGACATAAAGTTCATCAAGATCTGTCTTAAACGGTGATCGTCTATCATCACGCGTGCCGGTGTGTCTGGGCTGATATCAACATTAATTTCTATTTTTTGTTCTTTCGCTTTTGGCGCCACAATCGAGGCTATGTCGTATATCGATTCTCTGACGGATGCGGAATGCGGGCTGATTAATAGCATGCCAGATTCAATCTTAGAGAAGTCTAAAATGTCGTTGATAAGGCTTAGAAGCAGTTGAGATGAGGTCTCAATGGTATCGACGTAATCTCGTTGGGTTGGTGTGAGCGGTGTATCTGACAGGATTTCTGAGATGCCGATAACCCCATTCAATGGGGTACGAATTTCGTGTGACATGTTAGCCAAGAAGCTACTTTTGGCCTTACTGGCTTGTATCGCGTGGTCCTTCGCTTCTTCCGCGTCTTCTTTGGCGCGCTCTGCGTCTTCTTTAGCAAGCGTTAACCTTTCCTTAGCGTGTTCTCTTTCAATGGTTAGCCGTTCAACTTGTTGAGCAAATAGGCTGAGTTCGTCTTTACCCTGAATGAGCTTGTCTAAAGAAGGGCGTGTTTCATCGTTTTCACTCTTCAAGAACTTAAGTATCAAGCCTAGGTTGTTGGTTACTTGTCTCGCTAAGCTTAGGGTTAACCCCATGACAATGGTAGCGAGTAGGGCAACGATGGAGATAAACAGTGTTCGTTGTACTTGCGCGTCTGAGATCGCTTGCTCAACTTCTTGTTGGAACTCTTGCTTGATAACAGTGCCGAGGCTTTGTAATAAGCTGAGACGAGCACTCATCGCTTCCAAGCCAACAGAAACTTCTTGTGGTGTTAATTGGCTGATTGCGTTTAGGTCGAGTAATGCGTTTCTGATCTCTTGGCTTTGAGCAAACACATCGCTTCTGAAGACTTCAACCATCAGCGACACTTGATGTTCGTTGGCATTCAATGAAACAAAACGTTCTAGAAACAATTGCTGTCTTTCGCTCAAGGTTTTGATTTGTTCAGCAAGTTCGGGGTCGTACTCTTGGCTAGTTTGGAATATTTCAATCAGAGAAGTACCCAGCTTGAATTCCTCGTTTGACCAAAACATCAACCATTCAAGTTGTTGTAGTGCGGTGAGGTGTTGCTGAATTTCACGTTTGGTGTTTTGAAATGGGACTTTTTCTATTTCAAGGAGCAGCTGTTTGTATAAATCGCTCTGCCACTCAAGGGCATCTAATTTGTCGTAACTGTCAGTGGCTTCCATTGTCGATAGAGTAGCTTCGCTGAAGTCGGCAACAAGCTGGTCCATCTCACTTGAAGTACGCAAGAAAATAGTGGGAGATAGGTTTTTTAGTTCTGCTTTAACTTGGCTACTTTGCCTTGCGAACTCTTCTGGACTAGAGGCCAAAGTACTCCGATAGAGAACGGAAATATCTTGAAGATAAACAGATAACTGATTTGTTCGTTCGAAATCGGTTAACTGAGTCGTCAAGATATATGCTTGTCTGCCAGCAAGGAAAAGCAGTAGTGAAATGGGAAGTAGAACTAAGCCAAAGAGTTTATGTTTGACTGAAAGGTTATTCCAGACCGTAATCGCCATATAAAGGATCCATCCAACTGTTTTTATATAAAAACAGTAGAATAAAAATGCGGATATGGAAACCTTGAAACGGTAAATTTAATGGAAGTGTGGGAGGGGTATAACTTCTTGTGATTCTGTAGCTTACCTATAAAAGGAATCCATTTCTAACAATGTATAGTGATTATCAGTAGGTTTACTTTTTATGCTTATTGATGAATAGCTTAAAAAGCTGAGTTAATGAGGATGATCTTTATCTTGTTTTGCTTCTAATAGAAGTTGCTTCAGTGCGTTTTTTGCGGAGGGCTCTAATGTCCAAACGCTGAGCATTCTATTTAACGCAGCGCGATAAACTCGATTTTTTAATAGAAAGGCGAGAGTGCTCGCATCATTGTTCAAAACGTGTGTTTGTATGATTGTAAGCTCTGGTTTATTAGCGATTTCAATTTTCTGCAGGTTGAAAGCGGGCAGGAATGAAAATTCGTACCAAATTTCAATGATCTCTCGGAGCTCGATTTCTTCTTCAGGCACGTCACAGTCCTGAAGCATATGATTTTCAGGAATTGCGGATAAGTAAGCTACATCAAGCTTGTCTGCAACGAATGTGTACATTTGCTTCCTTGTTATCAGTGATTTTAGAGCGAATCATCTCTCTCACTTATGTTTTTGTCAATTACATCCATTTATCGAACGAGTAATCTGTGAGTAAGCATCGCTGTGTTTAACTTAGACTGTTTAAGTATTTGTCTGTTAAGCCAAAATATTTAAGATTCCCGTCAGGCTCTAGAACCAAACTCATATTGGAAGTGGCGATCAAGCCAGGATCATTGGTTGAAAAAATGACTGTTTTGCTCAACAACTTATCGCTGAACAAACGGTTAAAATACTGCGCGTTTTCATTTTCAGCCCCATTAAAGGGTTCATCAATGATGATCAGAGATTGCTCACAGTTGCCTAAACCAAGCGCCAAACGCAGCTTTTGCTGAATACCATTGGGAAGGCCTTTGCATTTATCGACACTCAATTGAGTTGCCAAGCCTTCCGGCAGCCATTCGTCTAATTCGAAGAAGCTCACCATCTCCTGCATTTTCTCTGTGTGAATCAATCCATTGTGCAAAATGAAGTTGGTTTCCAAAGAACCTTCGAAAATGTGCAAATTGAAAGGGATGTAATTGATTGATGTGCGATAGCGATAGCTATTGAACTGTTTAATGTTGTAACCATCGACAGACACTGCGCCTTGATAGCGGTCTTCTAACCCTGCAATGATTGAAATTAGTGTGGTTTTTCCGCAACCCGTAGGGCCACAAACGACCATTTTGGCACTGGCTGGGACTTTGAAACCAAGATTGGTTAAGCCGGTCGCCGCTCCCGCATATCGGTGGCTGACGCCGCTGCCCACAATGTTGCCTTGGAACAAGCGAATAGGCGGGCTTTTCTCCAAGGTTAATTTGTCATCATTCATCGACATCAAGTTGTTGATCTGTGCTGATGAAGCCTTGATCGACTGGAACTTAGAAATTGAGTTATAGATGCCCATGATTGGGCCTAACGCTTTCCAAACCAGAATAACGGTCGCGAGCATAGCACCAGCATCGGAAGTGCCTTCCATTACGCCAATGACGGCTGTCACAATACTTGCCGTACCAATCACTTGAATTAAACTGCCGCCAGCAGCCTGAATCTTACTGTTAGTTACGGCAACGCTCTCCGCATCACTGGTGCTTTGCATATGGGAGGCACTAAAACGAGATTGAACCACGCGCAACAAAGGCAAGCCTTGAATAGTCTTAATACCGCGAAGGATTTCATTCCATTGGTAAGAGACCATGGCGTTAGCGCGAGAGCTTTTAGATGTGGCTTGTGAGTAGATATAACGAGAGTAAATACAGAACACTAACATCAAGATTAAGCCGCCTATCACCACAAGTGCAGCGGTGCCAGACATCAGAGCAATCGCAATGATGAATACAATCACAAACGGCATATCAAAGTAACTAAGGGTCGATTCTGCGGTCACTAAGCGGCGGAAGGTATCGATATCTTTCAAACGAGCCAACTGAGACGAAACCCCTGCGGTTGAAGTCATTGCGTAGGGTAGCCAAAGCAGTTTCGATATTACGGCTTGAGATATGTGCACCGCGAGATCTTTACCGGAGGTGGCAATGATGTTGACTCGCATCTTTTTGAAGAAGTATTCCGAGAAGCCAACGATCACGGCAAATAGGGTCAACCAATAGAGTGTGGCTTGAGAGCTCGAAGTGAGCGCGAAGTTATACACACTCATAATGAAGAACGGTTGTAACGCTCCCAAGATACTGATCACAAAGCTGAGGATGATCAGGCTTTTGAGTTCATTGTTGTAACGATAGAAAGCGTACTTTATCCAATTGCTTCTGTCTTGAGATTCCGGTGGTGGTTCACGGAACAAACGAGAGTATTCACTAATAGAAATAAGCAAACACGGCTTTTTACACATTGGATATTCAATGGTGTTGTTGTTCGTGTAATCAAACAGGATCAACTTTCCATCTTTGGTGCCTAAGAAGATCGCACTAAGGTTCTCTATCTCAATAAAGCATGGGTGAGGGTATTTATCGATATTCTCGAGTGTCTTTAGCTTGGTTATATCACAGCGATATCCAAGACGCTCTATAGTTGCAGTAAAACTGTCGCTGTCTTTTGGCTGAGGAATAAAAGCGTCACTGAGTATAGAAGGCGTACCCTCCCATTCCAGCGCTATCAAGGTGTAGGCTAAGCCGCGAATCAGCGGCGACTGACCGTAGCGTTCATCATAAGCACTTGATTCAAAGTCCAACACACGCTGCGGAACATTGTTGAAGTCAACTAGGATACTCATTGGTCACCTCCGGTAAGTTTTACGCGTTTGAGGCGGTGGTTAAGTTTATCCATTTTATTACTGGCGATGATTAGGATTTTGTCATTGGCACGATAAGCTGTACTGGTGAGTACCATTCGTGCAAATTCTTCATCAAAGACACAATCGATGTCATCAAATATCAACACGCGTTTACTGGCGAGTAGAGCACGAACCAATAATAAGGCATATCCAACTTGGCGAGAGAATGGATTACGCATATGCCCTTTGAGTTCCGTATAAAAACCAGCAGGAAGTCCGTCAATTTGCGCTTTGATATTCATGGTTTCACACAGTGTAAACGCCGTATTATTCAAACTTGGTCGGAAGCAAGTTAGGTTATCAATAATAGTTCCTTCAACAAACGAGCTTGTTTTGTCGACCATCAACACGCTGTTACGCCAAACGTTGTAGTTCACGTCATCCAGAGGCGTGTCATTAATCATGATGTCGAGTTTGTTATCGCTGTTCTGGCGCGTAATACAGTTAGCGAGGTGGGTCTTACCTGAACCACTTTTTCCTGTCAGCAAATAGGCTTGGCCGAGTTCGAACTCGATACGTTGTTTTTCAGAATACTTAACCGAAATACGTTCAACTTCCGTTGTCTCATGTTGATGATCAACAGAAGCCGCAAGCTCAAGCAGTTCGGCGATACGTTGTATGTGGAGTTTGTTTAACTCCCAGCGACTCGCGGTGCGCATCACTTGTTGGTAAGGCGCAAAATAACGGTTGGTCAGCATGATAATGGCGGCCATGATGCCTTGACTCGATTCCATGTTGATAACGGCTGTTGCCAATACCACAACAACACAAGCAATGGAGAGCTGTTGGATCAGCGCCAATATTAGGCTGAAGTTCGATTCAATCTGCTCATATTTAATGTTCTCAACTTCGCGCTCTTCGACCATTTGTGTCATCAGACTTTCAACTCGGTACTCCATGTTTCGAGCTTTGATATCAAGTGGACTAGAGATAATCTCAATGATTTTGGATGTGGTTAAGCCTTCGATATCGGACTTATTCTGTAAGCTGCCAATCTTTTGTTTGGAAAGGCTCCACGCGAAAATAGCTAAGATCAGCGACGCAATCAGAAGCGTCACACCAGCCCATATGTTAATTAGGCCAATAATTAGGATGGTAATCACACTGACGGCTAGGTTAATCAGCGCTCGAACCGATTCGCCACCAAAGAAGGTTTTAAGCTCTGGAATGGTTGAGATTCGCTCAAGGTATTCCCCCGGTTCTAAACGACGGAATTTAGAGATGTCAGCCAAACAGATGGATTGAAATACCTTGTTGGTTAAGTTGGTCTCAAACTGCCTCATGATGACAGAGGAAATTTTCTCTTCCTGATTTTTCAGATGATAGTCGAGGAAGATGGAAATCAAGATAATTGCGAACAATAAGAAAAGAGTATCTTGTGCTTGGTTGGGTAACACTCGGTCAAAAATGATCAGAATAGAGAAGGGCAGCACCAAGCCAAACAGGGTTGATATTATCGTTGAGAAAGTCAGATAGCACTTATCAGCCATATTGATCTTTTGCGAAAACTGCTCAGTTTGCATTGCGACCTCCTTTTCTCAATGACTCCGTTGAGAGAAGGTGTTTCGGCACCAAGTCTTGATTGTCTCGTCCCTCAATATCGCTCATTAATTGCATGATGCTCTCTATCGATTGAATTGAGAGTATCCCTTTAATTTGCTCAAGCTTGATGGTCTCGATGATGTAGTCGTATCGTGCGCTTTCATAGTCTCTCAAAGCGCTGAACAGTTTACTTTCCGCTGCCAGCAAGTCGGTGATGGTACGCGTGCCTAATTGGTAGGCTCTTTGGATCCCTTTATAAGAGGCGTAGTTGGCGCGAATGATATTTTCGTAACTGCTTATAGACTGCGAGAAATCGTTAATGTTGAGCACTGAGGTATTCACGCTGTTACGTGTGGTATAAAGCGAATCTTGGTAAAGCAGCTCAGTACGTTCGATGGCCGTCGATGATTTTTGATAGCCATAGTAATCAGAACCACCCGACAAGATAGGCACGGCGAGGTTTAAGCCAACACTGGTTGAGTTACTTTCGCCAGTTGCTGTAATGTCGGTTTTATCGTAGTTATTGGCGTCATCGTGTCGATAGCTGGCTGAAAGCGACACGGTCGGTAAGAAGTTCGAACCGCTCTCTTTTAAGCTTCTGCGGCTCCTCTCTACGTTTTTCTTTGCCACCAACAAGTCGTTATTCAGCTTTAACGCCTGATCCATGATCGTGCGTTGCTCGGTTTCGTTGATCTCTTTTAAAGGCACGCTTTCGTATATGTCTTGCGACGGAGTGATAGGGTATTGAATTTGAATAGAGAGCCCGTTGAGAATGACACGTCGATCTTTTTGCAAGGTTCTTAATCGGTTCGACACACCTTCTTTCTGAGCAATCACTTCGTACAGCTCACTGGCGGCGGTGTTACCTAGCTCTACATTGCGTCGCATTTGATGTTCACGCGTTTCAGACGATTTAAGCTCTACCTTGGTCGCTTTAATTTGGGCGTTGTTTTTTAAATACTCAAAATATTGAGAGCCGATTTCTGAGATTGTGCTTTGGATTTTGTTCTCGTGTTTAATCTCTTCAATATTGAAGTCGAGCTTAGCTGTTCCATATTTGAAAATATCGCCCAGATTGAAGACCGATTGGGAAAGAGAAAGGCTGTAGCTGTTTGAGTTATAGCTAGAAGTCTCATCAGGCACACTCGATAGCAAAGTTTCATTTTCATTCCATGTGGTATCAGCAGCACCATTTAAAGAAGGAAGAAACTTAGAGCGACTGATACCAATGTTGTATTCATTCTCTTCCACGCCCTTATCACTGGCGCGAAGAGACAGGCTGTTTTGCAGGCCGAGCTCTACCGCCTCCAGCAGGGTAGTCGCCGATGCTGAAGGTGTCGTGCTTAATGTAAGCGCAGCTATGATGCCGCTAGTTAAGTTTCTGTACTGCAACATACTTGTTGATCACCTTGATGATTTGGTCGCTTTTATAAGGTTTGCTGATCACGTAATCCATTCCCGCTTCAATACAAGCCTGATGTTCGTTACTGCTGGTCAATGCGGTTGCACCTATGATGGTGCAAGGTTTTTTCTCGTTTTGTTGTTCGAACTGGCGAATGCGTTTTGTTGCTTCGATGCCCCCCATCCCCGGCATGATGCAATCCATGAAGATGATGTCAGAACGTTTATTCATGAAGTGTTTCACTGCGTCAGCGCCATCGCCAACCATGTCTGGTTCATATTCTTGTTTGGTAAGAATCCGTTTAAGTAAAATCTGCTGAACTCGGTCATCCTCTACGATAAGGAAAGAGCTGTTCTCCATTTGCTCTTCCGAAGCTTCTGCTTCCATAATGGTGAGTAAGTTAGGAATAAACTCATAGGGGATAGCAGGTGAGTTGATGATCTTGTCGACGAAGCTATGGCACTCTTGTGCTTGTTGAGTGTTAGTCACTGACAGTAATAGCTTGGTGTTTGGGTAGTTCTTAAGCTGAGATTTGACCGTTTTGCTCAACGACGGCAGCTTGTTAGGTTCAAAGGTATCGGTCAGCATAATCGCATCGTAATCACCGAACGTTTTCGCCGCTGAGAAAAGCTCATTTGCAGTACGAATCTCGGTTATGTCTAGTCCTAAGTTACTGAGCATTTTCTTCATCACATCAATACGGATTTGAGTATTGGCACACAGCAGTAAACGCTTGCCATCGAAGCGAGTCTTCTCTGTGTGAAAGTTCTTAGCCTTAAGATCGAGTTCAATCTGAAAACGTTCCTGAGCCCCGGATTGGAACCAGTGACTCTCATAATATCCGTAATCCTTCAGAACACTTTTCGCCAAGTCATCGGTGTTCGCAGTATGGTCTTTGTGATCGCTCCAATGGAGTTTATTGAGCTTGGCAACAGAGACATCCAGCGTTGATAAGAAGTTGAGGTTGATGGTGACACGGGTGTTTTCCATATCAGAAGCCGCGCCAGATTCAATCGTCACAAATAGTTTCTTATTTGATTTGAGTTGAATGGCATTGGAAAGCTGCAGGAACAATATCCAGAACAAGCTGGTGGATTGACCTTCTACACGATTGGGTAAGTTGTCAGAGATAAAGCAGTCAAGTTCACCTTCATTTCGTTGAATTTTGGCGCTGATATGAATCATCAATTCCGACAATACGTTGAGTAGTGAAAATTCTTTCGATTTACTTTCCGTACCCTGTGAAATCAAACGGTTATAGTTTTCTGCTAACTCAGATAAGGTACTACACGCTGAGGTAATATCCTTCGCCATCAATACGCCACTTTCATCGGTCTCTTGTACTAGGTACTGAACACCACCGTTGATGGTATTGGTGATCCCACGAATCTCGTAGCCAATCAGTGCGTATAGTTGTTTGTAGAGATCGTTATTGCGTTTTTGGTCTTCCAGTTTACTGAAGATCAACTTGAGGTGAGAGTAGATTTGGCGTTGTTTGGGGTTGATGCTCACTTCATTAAGAAGCTCTTCGAGTCTTTGTAAATCGAGTTCCTTTAGCTCTTGATACAGGGCATCAAACTCATAGTCGATTTCTCGCTCGTTAGAGCTGGATTTCTTCAGTTTCAACATGGCAACTGAGTTAGAGAAAACGGCAATCACGGCCAATATCACGACCACCATAAACAACCAGACAAAGAACTCATTTTTCTCTGACATTAAGTCACTCGCATGGTTGTTGAACATGGTGCGATAGTTGTCATCCATCTGTAGGTACTTGTTCGTCAGCGATAGGTATAAGTCGAGTATGTCATTGCGTGTTTTAGCGCTGTCGGAAAAGCGATTGATAGCTAATTCAAGTTGGGTGTATTCGGTCGCACCAACCAAACTGAATTCGGTTTTGTTCAAAGAGGCTAAAGAGCGGAATTCATCAATCTCACCCTTCAAAGTAGACAGGTTAAAGTCACTGGTACTGCAATTGTTGGCTTTTAAGCAGTGCTGCAAGGTTTGAATGTCAAATTCTATGGTCTGATTGAGCTTTTGGGCTTGTATCAGAAGTGGGGCGCTTTGCACTTGCGCAACCGAGTCGACTTTTGACCAAGAAAAGTATAAATAGAAAGCGAGAGCTGCCAGTACGACACTAAACAAAATGCTGAGTCGCAAGGCCGGTACGGAAATGTTGTAAGAAGGTTTTCCGCTCATTGATTACCTCTCATCGAATGCATCTTCGATGGCAGACATCACAGGTTTCGCTGCGTATTCGATCACGCGACGCGAGCCTGTTTTTACATCTGCGGTAAATTCCATATAGGGCGATAACTTGTATTGAGTGCCTCCTCGTTCAAGAAAGTTTCGATCAATCTCAATCTCTGCCAAATAGAATTCAGCATCTTCTTCTTCATAGGATGAACGGCTGATTGAGGCGATGGTTCCCTCAACAAATCCATATTTTGCGAAGTTATAGGTATCCATTTTTACTTTTACCGCTTGGCCAATTTCAACAAACCCCATGTCTTTACGCGGGATTTTCGCTTCACCGTGTAGGGAGTTATTGATTGGTGCAATATCAGCGATACTCTCGCCGGGTGGTATTACCGCAGAGCGGAAGTTGAAGTGTAACTTGTCGACCACACCATCCACTGGCGAGTAGACGATTAAGCGATCAACCTTGTCGGAATGTTGTGGTTGAAGGATCCGTTTCAGTTTGAGATCTTTATTGGCTTGAATGATTTGTGCTTGGTACTCGGAGTTACGGTTCTCAACCAAATCTCGATGTTGTTTCTCGAGTTTGTCGAGTTGGAAACGTTCGTTCATGACCGACTCATCAAGGTTTTCAATCTCACGAACCATATTGGATTCTTGTACTTTCATATTTAGAACGTCGACATATGACGCCATCTCTTCTTTATAAAGCGTATTTTTGATGTCGAGTTGTTTGCGAATTAGCGATAGTTGGTTATCTGAGCTTTTACGACGCTTTAGCATTGATCCAATCAAAGAGTTTTTGTGTTTAATATCGTGAGTGATCAGCTCTTCGTTGGAGCGGTTCTTCGAGAACTCTTGCTGCCACGTATTCATGTTGACTTGAACTTGTTCTGGGTAATTTTCGATGTAAGAAGCAAAGTTTGGTTCGACCATGTCACGCAAGCTTTCATAACGGATTTTATCGAGTTCCAGCTGAATGATTTCGGTATTCACTGTATCGAGTTGGGTGTTACGGTCGAGTGAACGGATTCGAGCAATAGGCTGGCCTTCATACACAACTTCTCCTTTTCTCACTAACAGCTCTTCTAATATCCCACCCTCCAGATGTTGAACCTTCTCAACATCAGACTCCAATAGTAGTTCGCCACGTACAGAAACAACTATGTCGATGCGTGCTTGTGACGCCACGGCGATAGCCACCAAAGCAAGTAGAAAAATGATGAGTAACGTCTTGTGAACGCTAGTCATCGCACTTGCAAGCACTATGGTGTCATCTGTTGTGACCTTGGAAGCCTCGTTGTTAGAAACGAGTGCTTTTCTGAGGTGATGTTCTATTTGTTTATTGCTCATGACCTACCTCGATGACTCGTCATCTACAACTTCCTTAATATCCAACAAGTGATGGATTTGTCGATTGACGTTGTGCAATTCAGTTTTTACATCCTCTAAAAGATCTTCTGGTGCAGGGAATTCGTGCTTACTCAAATGTTCCAATTTGGCCATTTTAGGCGGAAGATCTTGGTCGCATAGCAAGGTTAAGATGGTCTTCAATTTTTTTGAATAACTGCTGAGTTCATCAAAACGATTACCTTTATGAAGCTCTTCTATATTTAGGGCTGCATCAGAAAAGTCATTGTAAAAGTCGCCTAATAGCAATTGCAGCCCTTTGTGGTTGTCGTCGACTGAGCGCAACAAATTCGTCATGTCTATCATTGCTCCACTGCCTTAATTGCTTTAATCACAATAACTAAGGATGTTTAAAGGCAGTTTTCAAATTTTTTTTGATTCTTTCTCTTTAAAAAGAAAATATGAAAAATGTTGTATAAAAATTTGGTTTTTCAAAATGGTGTCCTTTAATGCTTCTAAATACGATCAGTTAGCTAGTAGCAACGGAGGCTGTAATGGCAGGCGAAAATAACCAAAACAACCAAAACGAAGATCTAAATGACGCGGTAGAACAAACGGACACGAACGACGCGGGTACACCCTCCCAACAGCAGAATCAACAAAATCAACAAAATACGATTGCGTCGACAATAGCGACGGGTGCTGAAAACACGGATGCGGCCGACGAGGTTAATCAGGCTTTAGAAGACAATCCGAGTGGCGCAGGTAATGCTGAAGATGCGTCGGCTTCTGGTGCGGCTGTTCAAGACGAGACGCCAGAAAGCGATGGAAATTCAGACGCAGCTCAATCCAATGTAGTCGGTGGTGCGGCTTCGGAAGCTGGTTCGGACAATGCTGCTGGTAGTGGTGGCGGAGCTGGAGCGGGCGCACAAGCTGTAGGTGGTGATAACGCAGAGTCTGTGACAGGCGGATCAGACGCTGAAGGTAATGAAGAACAAGGCCAAGCTGCACGAACCTCTGCAGCGCCGAGTTCTACATCTTCTGAATCGGGTGAGCAACAAGTCGGTGACGACCTCGATTCACAGACGGTAGAAGAGACATTCGCCGTTGATGTTCAAGCTTCAGATGAAGAGACAATCAGTGAAGTAGAAGATGACTTTGATTCCGAAACAGTAAGCGAAACGTTCAAAATCCAAGTAGAAAGTGAAAATGATGCGCCAGAAGCAGAACAAGATCTGGCTTACATCATGGATGAAGACGGTTCCATAACATTCACTCAAGAACAATTACTCGAATACGCAAGTGATGTAGATGGGGACGAGCTTGTTGCTTCGAACGTTCAAGTTGGTGCTGATGCAACAGTTCAAGACAATGGTGATGGTACTTTCACCGTTGTTCCTTCAGCTGACTTTAATGGTGAACTTGACCTTACTTTTGACATCAGTGACGGCCAAGAAACAATTAGCAGCGCAATTGATTTAACGGTACGTCCGATTAATGACGCGCCGGTTCCTGAAGATAAAACGTTTGAAATCGAGGAAGACGGAACGCTTGTCTTTACCGACGCTGACCTGTTAACAGGCGCTACAGACATTGAAGGTGACAACCTAACGGTTGAAGGTGTGACCTACGATGGTGGCGACGGTATTCTTACCGACAACGGTAATGGTACGTACACTTTCGCTCCAAACGAGAACTTCAATGGCGATGTAAACTTCGGCTTCAACGTGTCAGACGGCACCGACACGGTGTCTGCAAACATTGATGTTAGCGTGACTCCAGAGAACGATCCGCCAGTTGCTGGCTCTACGTCTTACACTGTTAATGAAGACAATTCGATTACCATTTCTGATGCACAACTATTGGCAACATCTTCAGATATTGAAGGTGATGTATCGATAGACAGCGTGACTTACTCGGGTAGTGATGGTGTCCTTGAAATCAATGGTAACGGCACTTACACCTTCTCGCCAAATGAGAACTTCAGCGGTGAAATTGCACTGGATGTGGTTGTTGCTGATGAAAATGGTGCGACTGACGCGACGACCGTGGGTATCAATGTTCTTGAAGTGAACGATCCGCCGGTTGCAGGCCCAACGTCTTACACCATTGATGAAGACTCTGTACTTACATTCAGTGAGTCACAAGTGCTACTGAATGCTTCTGATGTAGAAGGGGATGTTGAGCTTGTTGGTATTAACTACAACGGCCCTGACGGTATCTTCTCGGTAAATGGTGACGGCACTTTCAGCTTCGCTCCGAATGAGAACTTTAATGGCCAAGTTCAACTCGATGTGACCATTCGTGATGAAGACGGTGTAGAAGTTGATACCGTTATCAACGTGGATGTTCTGCCAATTAACGATGCACCAGTATCGGGTGATTTGGCTTACAGCGTTAACGAAGACGGTTCAATCACATTGAGCCAAGAGCAACTGTTGTCTCAAGCATCCGATGTTGAAGGCGAAGACCTGACCGCGAGCGACTTAACGGTTGATGGTAACGCAACGGTAACCGCTAATGATGATGGTAGCTTTACCATTGTTCCTGATGCGAACTTTAATGGTGACGTTGATATCCAATTCAACATCACGGATGGTACTGACACGGTTCAAGCAACCGCCGATCTTACGGTTAATCCAGTCAATGACTTGCCGGTTCCTCAAGACCAACAATTCAGCATTGAAGAAGACGGTACGCTGCAATTCACCGACGCTGATCTGCTTACTGGTGCCACCGATATCGATGGCGATGACCTCACCGTAGAAGGCGTCAGCTACACAGGCGGTGACGGTGTATTAACAGACCATGGTGATGGTACTTATACCTTTGCACCAAACGAAAACTTCAATGGCGATGTCAACTTCAGTTTCGATGTGTCTGATGGCACAGAAACGGTCAGTGCTAACATTGATGTGAGCGTGACACCTGAGAACGATCCGCCAGTTGCGGGCTCTACCTCGTATATGGTCAACGAAGACAACGCCATCACAATTTCTGATGAGCAATTGTTAGCAAACTCTTCTGACGTTGAAGGTGCGGTATCGGTTGATAGCGTGACCTACAGTGGCACCGATGGTGTGTTCCAAGATAATGGTGACGGCAGTTACACCTTCCTTCCTAATGAAAACTTCAGTGGCGATATCAGTCTTGACGTGATTGTTGCTGATGAAGACGGTTCGATTGATGAGACCACCGCGGGCATTACCGTTCTAGAAGTGAATGATCCACCGGTCGCAGGTCCAACGTCATACACCATTGATGAAGATTCCGTTCTTACATTCAGCGAATCTCAGATTCTAGTGAATGCCTCTGATGTTGAAGGTGATGTCGAACTAGTAGGTATCAATTACGATGGGGAAGACGGTATCTTCACTGTAAATGGTGATGGTACATGTAGCTTTGCACCAAACGAAAACTTCAATGGTCAGGTTCAATTGGGTGTGACCATTCAAGATGAAGATGGTGCGACGGTAGAGACACTGATTAATGTTGATGTACTGCCAATTAACGATCCACCAGTATCGGGCGATTTGGCTTACACCATCAACGAAGACAGCTCAATCACACTAAGCCAAGAGCAGTTACTGGCGCGAGCTGGTGATATTGATAGCGAAAACCTAGAAGTTATTAACCTTTCGACCGATGAAAACGCAACCATCCAACAAAACGATGATGGTAGCTACACCATTACACCAGACGCTGATTACAACGGCGACCTAGACTTGAGTTTCGATATCATCGATAACGATGGTGGTGAGGTTCAAGTTGGTCTTGATATCACAGTGAACCCGTTGAATGACTTGCCACAAGCGCAAGATCAACAGTTCACGATTGAAGAAGACGGTACGTTACTCTTCACCGATGCTGACCTACTTGCAGGCGCGTCAGATATTGATGGTGATGAACTGTCGATTGAAAATGTGCTCTACACGGGGGCTGATGGTGTTCTTAGTGATAATGGTGACGGCACTTACAGCTTTGCACCAAACGAGAACTTCAATGGTGATGTTCAATTCTCATTTGATGTTTCTGATGGCACGGGTTCAACAGCCGCCCATATTGATGTAAGTGTAACGCCGGAGAACGATCCTCCTGTAGCGGGCTCGACAGCTTATACAGTTCAAGAAGATGGCCAAATCACGATCAGTGATGAACAGCTATTAGCGAACTCTTCAGATGTAGAGGGTGATGTTGCTCTATCGAGTGTAACTTACGCTGGTGACGATGGTTCGTTCGTTGATAACGGAAATGGCACCTACACCTTCACGCCAAATGAAAACTTCGACGGAGACATCTCACTAGATGTTGTCGTCGTTGACGAAGACGGTGCAACGGCGACAACGACAGCGGGCATTGATGTCATTGCTGTCAATGACGGCCCTGAAACGTCCGGTATTGAAGCCGAAGTCGACGAAGATAATTCAATCACTATTACTCAAGAGCAGCTGCTTGCGAATGCTACTGACGTTGAGGGTGATGAGTTAACGGCGTCTAACCTTCAAACCAACGACCCTGACGCGACAATTGTTGCTAACGACGATGGTTCATTCACCATCACGCACACCGAGAACTTTAATGGCGAGTTGGACTTCACATACAGCATCAGTGATGGTGACAATGAAGTCCTGACCACACTCGATCTAACGGTTAATCCAGTTAATGATGCGCCAGAAGCGGGCGAAGAGATCTTCATCCAAGCGCAAGAAGACCAAACGGTTGGTGTGACGCTTCGTGAAGAACCTGCACTACGTTTAGACCAAGCGCCAGAAAACGGCATCATTGAAGCCAATCTTGATAATGAGTGGGTAGTACTCGAAGTTGGGCAAGAAGTTCCTGCCGATACAGAAGTACGCTTTGTACCAAGTGAAGATGCTTTAGCTGAGGGAACACATACCACACAAATTGGTACCTTCGACGATAACGCGAGCGTAGACGATTGGGGTACAGAAGTTGACCCTTACACTCGTGAGTTCTCGGATGGTGATTTAACGGTTACGGTTCAAAGTAACGATGATCCGCTTGGTGCGTGGAATGGTAATACCCACATTGGTCATGGTATCGGTGATACCGACCGTCAAGGCTTGAGTGGTGATGAAAAACTGACTATCTCGGTTGAAGGTCAAGACATCAATGAAATCAGCTTCCACCTAGATGGCTTGGGCGGTTGGTTCATGGAAGAGTCACGTCACTTTACTGAAGTCGAAATTCGCGCCTTCAATGAAGATGGCGACATGATTGACTCGATGACTTACCACAAAGAAGACCGTGGTACTTTCGAGACAGACTACACGTTAACCGTTGACCAACCAGTGTCTTACTTTGAACTCGGCACCGTCCAAGGAAATGGTACTTACGTTGTACAAAACATGACAGTGTCACAAACTTGTCATGATGAAGCCGTGTTTACATCGATTGGTGTAGACGGTTCTGAAATCACTGAAACGGTTGAATTGAACATCCATGCAGGTGACAACGAAATCGAGCTAACGGCTGATCTTCCTAATATCACTATCGATACTGAAGGTTCTGCTCAATTTGCTTCTGTTGTGATTACAGAAGAACAGTTACTGGCACAAGCATCAGATATCGATGGCGATGATCTTGATATTCAAAATCTTGAGCTGGTGGGTGAAAACTCAGAGCATGCAACACTGACTGACAACGGCGATGGTACTTGGACGGTGACACCAGATGAAAACTTCTACGGTGAAATTGAGCTAGGTTACCAAGTTTCTGATGGTGAGTTGACTGATGACAACATCATTAACATCAACTTTGAGTCGGTGAATGATGCGCCAATCGTTTCTGGTCCAATGGTTCTATCGACAGACGAAGACCAAGGTATTACGTTCAGTGCTGAGGATTTACTGTCGAACACTACAGATGTAGAAGGCGATGCGCTGTCTATTTCTGACATCACTTACGGTGGTGATGACGGTGATTTAGTCGACAATGGTGATGGTACATTTACCTTCATGCCGAATGAAAACTTCAATGGTGAAATCGACATTGATTACAAGGTATTCGATGGCACCGATGAAGTTGCAACCCATCTAGATCTGACCGTTGTACCTGTTAATGATGTGCCGGTTCCGGGTGAACCATTGCACACCCAAATGCTTGAAAATGGCTCTATGATCATCGAAGCGAAAGACCTATTGTCTGGCGCGACCGATGTTGATGGTGACATTCTTCATGTCGAAAACCTATTACTTGCAGACCAAACACAAGGTACGTTAACGGATAATGGTGATAATACCTTTACCTTCGAACCTGCAGAGGACTTCTACGGTGAAGTGAACCTGACCTTCGATATCAGTGACGGTCAAGCAAGCGCACCAAGTACTGCAAGAGTAGACGTTGAAATTGTCAACGAAGGCCCTGAAGTTAGCGGTCCAATTGAAGCCGCTGTTGATGAAGATGGTTCAATCACTATCACTCAAGAGGATCTGTTAGCGAATGCAACGGATGTCGATGGTGATAACCTTGAAGCGGTTAACTTTGCGACCAACGATCCAAATGCGGTTGTTGTAGAAAACCCAGACGGTAGCTTCACTATCACACCAAGCGCAGACTTCTTTGGTGAAATTGAATTTACTTACGATGTAACAGATGCGATCGAAACTGTTGCAGCTGACCTCAATCTAACCGTAAACCCAATCAATGATGCACCAGACGTTCCAGACATGTCTTTCACAACGGAAGATGGTCAAGCGATCACTATTACAGAAGCTGAACTATTAGCACAAGCGACCGATGTTGAAGGTGATGAGCTTTCCGTACTGAACGTGACAAGTGCGAGTGATACGGTAGATGTGACAGACAATGGTGATGGCACATACACATTAACGCCAGAGCAGGGCTTCTTTGGCAATGTTGACTTAACGTTTGATGTGAGTGACGGCACCGATGTGGTGGCTGCAAACATCGACCTAAAAGTTGAGTTCGTTAATGATGCGCCAGAAGCAACACCAATGGTTGCGGATGTCGACGAAGACGGTTCAATTCTCGTTACACAAGCGATGTTGCTGGAGAACGCGAGTGACCAAGATGGCGATGAGCTGTTTGCGAGCGCGCTAGAAACCAACGATCCGAATGCAAGTATCGTAGACAATGGCGATGGTACTTACACAGTGACACCTTCGGAAAACTTCAATGGTGATATCGCATTCACCTATGAAGTGAGTGATGGTGAACTCAGTACCGCCAATGACATGACATTGACCGTGAATCCGGTGAATGACATTCCAATTGTTGCCCCAGGCATGTACCACATCGAAGAGGATGGCAGCATCCTGTTCACTCAAGAAGATCTATTGAGTGGTGCGATTGATATTGATGGCGATGACCTTAGCGTTACCAGCATCAATTACTCTGGTGATGAAGGTACAGTCACCGACAATGGTAACGGCACGTTTAGCTTCGTTCCTGAAGAGCACTTTAGTGGTGACCTAGAGTTCAGCTTTACGGTTACCGACGGCACTGACGAGGTAGAACAAGACCTTAGCGTTCATATTGAAGCAGTCGCGGATGCACCGGATCTTGTGATAACCGATAGCGACGGCGTTAACGTTGATGACCAAGCTATTTTGGTCGAGCCAGGCGGCATTGTTGAACTGAACATTGCAGCGGCGCTTGTCGACCAAGACTTGTCTGAAACACTTACCGTAACCGTAGATGGTGTGCCAGAAGGTTCGGTTATTCAATACGATAACGAAGGCGTTCTGAATGACCAAGAGAACGGTATCACCAGTTACAACGATACTGAAATCACAGTAACTTTTGAAGGTGAAACTGCGGGATACCAAAACGCAGCGGGTTACTACAAAGTCGATGAAGACGGCAACATCACAGGTGTTGAAGTTGTTTACGAAAACGCGTCACAAGTTGGCGGCGGCGGTGACCTTGTTCCAGGACAAGACCAGTTCAGCTTCCAAGTTGAAGAAGGTGAAAGTTTCAATCTGTTCTTGATTCCAAACGGACATCAGCACAATGACTTTGACGCGATGCAGGAAGGTCAGTACGAGTTCCGTGCAGCGGATGGTTCGCCTGCAAACATGGATACGGTTGATCCTCAACTTGTATTTGTTGCGGCTGATGGAACTGAAACCGTAGTTCAAGGGCAGAATGGCGACGCGATCTTCCATGGTGGTTCAAGCTCTCAGTTAAACCAAGATGGTATCGAGCATACTCGCACGACGGTTAATGAAGATGGCGAGCTCGTTTACGGATTTGAAGATTTGTATGGCGGCGGTGATGCTGACTATTCAGACTTCAATTTCACAATCGATGTCGGTGAAGTGAACAGCCAAATCTACAGTGGTGAAGTGACGGTTGGCCCTGATGGTACGGTGAACTTACCGACAACGGCTATCGAAAACTCACTACAAATCCAGTTACCAGAAGACTTCAATGAGCAGCTTGAAGTTCATGTAACCGCAACCGCAACAGAGCTATCGAATGATGATTCTGAAACGGTTTCCCAAACCATTTACATTAACGCGACAGGCGCACACATTGAGCATGCACCTGAAGCACTTCCTGTTGCAGCAACAGTGGAAGAAGATGGTTCTATCATCATTACGCAAGAAGACTTGTTAGCTAATGCTCGTGATTTAGATGGCGACCAACTAACAGCGCTTAACTTAGCGACTGATGACGACAGTGTAACTATCACAGATAACGGTGATGGTACTTACACATTAACGCCAGATGCTGACTTCAATGGCGATGTTAGCTTTACGTTTGATGTGTCTGATGGTGATGATGTTGTCTCTACCAATCTAGAGCTAACGGTTTCACCAGTGAACGATGGTCCAGAAGCACAAGACCAAGCATTTACAGTCAATGAAGATGGTGTATTAACCTTCACAGACCAAGACCTATTAACAGGTGCGACGGACATTGAGGGAGATGACCTAAGTGTTGAAGGTGTAACTTACACTGGCGCAGATGGTGTTCTAACCGATAATGGCGATGGTACATACAGCTTCGCGCCAAACGAAAACTTCAATGGCGATGTAAACTTCTCGTTCAATGTATCAGATGGTACCGATACGGTAACCGCTAACATTGATGTCAGCGTGACGCCAGAGAATGATCCTCCAGTGGCGGGTAGCACGTCTTACACCGTTCATGAAGACAACTCCATTACGATCAGTAACGAACAATTGCTAGCGAACTCTTCAGATATTGAAGGGGAAGTCGCGATTGATAGTGTTACCTATAGTGGCAGTGACGGTGTTCTAGAAATCAACGGTAACGGCACATACACCTTCTCTCCAAACGAAAACTTTAATGGCGAAGTTAGCCTAGATGTGGTTGTTGTGGATGAAGACGATGCAGCCGTATCGACGACTGCGGGCATTACGGTTCTAGAAGTGAACGATCCGCCAGTTGCTGGCCCAACGTCTTACACTATCGATGAAGACTCGGTACTGACCTTTAATGAGTCTCAGGTTCTGCTGAACGCCTCTGATATTGAAGGTGACGTACAACTTGTTGAGATCAACTACGACGGTCCAGACGGAATCTTCTCAATCAATGGTGACGGCACATGTAGCTTTGCACCGAATGAAAACTTCAACGGCCAAGTCCAGTTGGATGTGACCATTCAAGATGAAGACGGCGCTCAAGTTGATACTCATATTACGGTTGATGTCTTACCAATCAATGATGTTCCAGTATCAGGAGACTTGGCATACAGCGTAGAGGAAGATGGTTCAATTACCTTGAGCCAAGAGCAACTTCTTTCTCAAGCGAGCGATGTAGACGGAGACGACCTTACTGCTTCTAACTTAATTGTTGATGGAGACGCGACAGTCGTTGCTAACGATGATGGTAGCTTTACCATTACACCAGATGCGAACTTCAATGGCGACATTGAACTAACGTTCGACATTAGCGACGGTACCGATACGCTGGTTGCGACGGCTGACCTCACCGTTAATCCAGTAAATGACCTTCCACAACCTCAAGATCAAACGTTCAGCATTGGCGAAGACGGCATCTTGAACTTCACAGATGAAGACTTGCTGACAGGGGCGACCGACATTGATGGGGATGACCTATCGGTTGAAGGTGTGACTTACACTGGTGCGGACGGTGTTCTTACTGATAATGGCGACGGAAGCTACAGCTTTTCGCCAAACGAGAACTTCAATGGCGATGTGAACTTCAGTTTTGATGTGTCAGATGGCACAGATACAGTCACTGCGAATGTTGATGTGAGCGTGACACCAGAGAACGATCCGCCTGTTGCAGGCAGCACGTCTTACACCGTTCATGAAGACAACTCAATTACCATCAGCGATGAGCAGCTTCTAGCTAACTCTTCGGATATCGAAGGTGATGTTGCAGTCGATAGTGTGACGTATTCAGGTACCGACGGTGTATTTGAAGACAACGGTGACGGCACTTACACCTTCTCGCCAAATGAGAACTTTAACGGCGAAGTTAGCCTTGATGTTGTTGTGACAGACGAAGATGGCGCAACCGAGGCGACTACCGCTGGAATTACGGTTCTTGAAGTTAACGATCCGCCAATCGCTGGCTCTACTAGCTATTCAGTGAATGAAGATGAAGTGATTACCATCAGTTCTCAACAACTGCTGGCTAATGCTTCAGATATCGAAGGTGAAGTAGCGATCGATAGCGTTAACTACACGGGTTCAGACGGTATCTTTACTGATAATGGAGATGGCACATTCAGCTTCGCTCCGAACGCTAACTTCGACGGCGATGTCAGCCTTGACGTAGTCGTGACTGATGAAGATGGCGCGACCGCAACTACCACTGCAAGCATTGATGTTCTGCCTGTGAACGATGCTCCGGTATCGGGCGACTTGGCGTACAGCATGGACGAAGATGGTTCAATTACGTTGAGCCAAGAGCAATTACTTGCTCAAGCGAGTGATGTTGACGGCGATGACTTAACAGCGGCTAACCTGACCGTTGGTGGTGATGCGACCGTCACTGCAAACGATGACGGTAGCTTTACTATCACACCAGATGCGAACTTCAATGGCGACATTGATTTGAACTTCGACATTACCGATGGTGATGCGACGCTTCAAGCAACGGCTGATCTTACCGTTAACCCTGTCAATGACTTGCCAACTGTCGGTGAGCCACAGTTTGTGACTCAAGAAGACACGAGCTTTACCTTCACAGAAGAGCAACTGCTGCAAAATGCAGGCGATATTGATGGCGATAATTTATCGGTTGAAAATGTCGCTTCTGACAGTGGTTCACTGGTTGATAACGGCGACGGCACCTACACATTTGCTCCGAATGAAAACTTCGACGGCAATGTGAATGTGACCTTCGACGTGAATGACGGTACAGCGATAGTACCAGCAGAAGCGACGATTGATGTTCAATCTGTGGTTGATATGCCAGAGCTGTCGATTGCGTCTGACTTGGTGATTGCTTCAGACAACTTCGAGTCTGGCTCGAACGGCTGGAATACGGGCACTGAAAGCTCACAAGGCTTCGAATCAGGTGACATGCTAGGTCGTATTGGTGGCACTGGTGGCGATGAAGCAGTCAGCAAAACTTACGACATTCCAAGTGATGTGAGCGAAGTTAATATCTCGTTCAGTTTCTACGAAATCGATTCTTGGGATGGTGAGTCATTCCAAATCTTTGTCGGCGGCGAAGAGCTTACCTCGTTAGATAACTCTGCGTTCCGTACTCAAGATGGCACGACAACGTTGTACGATTCAGCGGGCAATGAAGTGGGTGAAGTCGTTCATGGCGTATCACAAGGTGAAGGCTTCAGTGGTTGGAATGACCAAGCACACCAAATCAACCTAACGGTACCAGTTGAAGATGGTCAACTTGAGTTAGGCTTCGGTTCAACCTTGAACCAAGGTGTGAGTGATGAGTCGTTTGGCATCGATAACATTGAAATCACAGTGTCTGATGCGGATTACCAAATTATTGGTACCGAAGATACGCCAGTACCACTGGATATTGATGCGGCGTTAACCGATACCGATGGCTCAGAAAACCTTGCTATCTTGATTGAAGACGTGCCGGAAGGTAGCTCGCTTTCTGCAGGTACCGATAACGGTGATGGCACATGGTCGTTGCAACCAGGCGAGCTAGAAGGGCTAGAGTTTATCCCTTCAGGTGATTTCAATGGTGATGTGGTACTAACGGTCAATGCGACATCAACGGATGTTGATACAGGAACAACCGCAACGGCAACGCAAGATGTGACGATTCATATCTCGCCAGCGAATGATGCGCCAGAAGTTGATGGTGATATCAGTGCCGTTACGGCCGAAGACAACAGCATCACGCTAACTCAAGAGCAGTTGCTAGAGCACGCTGTCGATATTGATGGTGATGACCTATCCGCAATCAATCTAACCACTAATGACGAAAATGCGACCGTTGAAATGAACGACGATGGCAGCTTCACCATTACTCCGAGTGAAAACTTCAACGGTAATATCGAATTTAGTTACGATGTCACTGATGGGGAAGAGATGGTTGCTGCTGGCCTAGACTTGACGGTAACACCAGTCAATGACGCGCCACAACCACAAGATCAAACGTTCAGCATTGGTGAAGACGGCATCTTGAACTTCACAGATGAAGACTTGCTGACGGGTGCTACCGATATCGATGGGGATAACCTATCGGTTGAAGGTGTGACTTACACTGGTGCCGACGGTGTTCTTACTGACAATGGCGACGGAAGCTACAGCTTTGCGCCAAACGAGAACTTCAATGGTGATGTGAACTTCAGCTTTGATGTGTCAGATGGCACGGATACCGTTCAGGCCAACATTGATGTCAGCGTGACACCAGAGAACGATCCGCCTGTTGCGGGTAGCACGTCTTACACAGTTCATGAAGACAACTCAATTACCATCAGCGATGAGCAGCTTCTAGCTAACTCTTCGGATATTGAAGGTGATGTTGCCGTTGATAGCGTGACTTACTCTGGCACAGACGGTGTCTTTGAAGACAATGGCGATGGTACTTACACCTTCTTACCAAACGAAAACTTCAATGGTGAAGTTAGCCTAGATGTTGTCGTTACCGATGAAGAGGGTGCAACAGAAGCGACAACCGCGGGTATTAGTGTTCTTGAGGTGAACGATCCGCCAATCGCAGGTGTAACCAGCTACTCAGTGAACGAAGACGAAGTTATCACCATAAGTTCAGAGCAACTGTTGGCGAATGCTTCTGATATCGAAGGTGAAGTGGCGATTGATAGCGTTAACTACGCAGGCGCTGACGGCATCTTTACTGACAATGGTGACGGCACATTTAGCTTCGCACCAAACGCGAACTTCGACGGAGATGTTAGCCTCGATGTAGTTGTGACCGATGAGGATGGTGCAACGACGGCCACGACGGCAAGCATTGATGTTCTGCCAATTAACGATCCACCAGTATCGGGTGACTTGGCATACAGCATTGATGAAGATGGTTCGATTACTCTGACTCAAGAGCAGTTGCTATCTCAAGCATCTGATGTGGATGGCGATGACCTGACCGCAAGCAACCTAAGCGCAGGCGATAATGCATCCGTAGTTGATAATGGCGATGGTACCTTCACGGTAACACCGGATGCTGACTTCAATGGCGATATCGACCTAAGCTTTGATATTTCGGACGGTACTGAGACGATTTTGGCGAACGCCGATCTGACGGTAAACCCGGCCAATGACTTGCCAACGACATCTGATGTTTACGCGAACGTTGATGAAGACAACGTCATCACTATCACACAGGAGCAGTTACTAGCGAATGCCGCTGATATTGAAGGTGATGACCTTGTCGCTTCCGACTTAACCTTGGTCGGTGACGATGCAACGATTGTCGATAATGGTGATGGTACGTTCTCAATCACTCCAAGCGAAAACTTCAATGGCTACATCGATGTTGCCTACAGCATCAGCGATGGCGACACACCAATTGCCGCTAACTTGGGCTTGACCGTTGATCCAGTTAACGACGCGCCAATTGTTTCTGCTGATGTGGCGATAACCATCGAAGAAGATGGTTCATACACAATCACTCAAGAAGAGCTCCTACAATTCGCGACTGACATCGAAGACGATGACATGACCGCAATTATCGGAGAGCCGGGTGATGAAACAACCGTAACCGGTACCGTGTTGGATGCTGAAACTGGCAATCCAATCGCAGGTGCGGATGTGACGTTAACCGACAATGCGGGTCACTCTTACACAGCGGTGACCGATCAATCAGGTAACTACTCTGTGAGCGGTCCTGTTGTTGACCAAGGTACCGTTACTATTGAACAAGAAGGCTCTATTACTAGCAGCTTCCTAGTTCCAGCTGGTGAAGATACCAACGGTGGCGTAACTGCAATATCTGAAGTACTTGAAGAAACAGATATGCGTATCGTGGTGACCTGGGGTGAAAGCCCACGCGATATGGACAACCATCTATGGCTCTACGATACAGAGAATGGTAACGAGCTAGACCATATTTACTACCGCGACATGAGCCATGATCTTGGTGAAGGTAACGTAGTTCAGCAAGATGTGGATGATGTAAATGGCCACGGCCCTGAAACCATCACCATTCCGAACTACCAAGATGCAGACATGCACTATTCAGTACACAACTACACCAACAGAAGTTGGGATGTGGATGGTGTTGAAGATGTGCAAGTTCAGGTGTTCGTTGGCGATACGCTGGTAGAAACGTTCAGTCCAGATTTAGCAGATAACCCATCGGGTGATCACTGGCATGTATTCGATATCGTGAACGGCGTGATTGTTCCAAGCCAAGATGTCGGTACACAAAATGCGTTTGATTTGCCAACGGCAGAAGAAGCCCTTGCGAATGAAAATGGCATCGACATCTCTGAATTGCTAAGTGGCGATGAAGATGGTGACTCTGGTGATACGGATGGTAACGAACCAAGTGTTGGTGATATTTCCATCGACAACGCGCTAATCACTGATAACGGTGATGGTACTTACACCATTACGCCGGAAGAGAACTTCAACGGTGAATTTTCCATTAGCTACAACGTGGATGATGGTAACGGTGGGGTGACTCCAGCTGAGCTAGATGTGACCGTAACAGCAGTCAACGATCTTTCTGTGATTTACGATCATGACTACACCATTAATGAAGATGGCTCGTTGACCTTCACTGATGAGCAGTTACTGGCTGGTGCGACGGATATCGATGGCGATGACCTTTCTGTTGAATCAGTTAACTACGAAGGCACCGACGGTGTGTTCACGGATAACGGCGATGGCACTTATACCTTCGCTCCAAACGAGAACTTCAATGGCAGCGTCGACCTTACTTACGATGTCAGCGATGGCACCGATGTGGTATCGGCAAACATTGATGTTCAAGTTGTTCCAATCAATGACGTACCTGTAGCAGGCACAACCTCTTACAGCGTTGAAGAAGATGGCAGTATCACCATAAGCGATGCACAACTTCTGGCGAACAGCTCAGATGTTGAAGGGGATGTCTTTGTTAGCGATGTTAGCTACAGCGGCACAGATGGTGTGTTCACGGATAATGGTGATGGCACTTACACCTTCTCGCCGAACGAAAACTTTAACGGCGACATCAGTCTTGATGTGTCTGTTATGGATGAGGATGGTGCAACGGCTGAAACAACGGCAGGTATCGACGTTATTGCCGTAAACGACCTACCAGTTGCAGGTTCAACGACCTACAGCGTCGATGAAGATAATGTGATTATTATCTCTGATGCTCAGCTGCTTGCGAACAGCTCAGACATTGAAGGTGATGTATCCGTTAGTGACGTTTCTTACTCGGGTGCAGGCGGTATCTTTACTGATAACGGTGACGGTACTTACAGCTTCGCACCAAACGAAAACTTCAACGGTAATGTCAGCCTAGATGTGACGGTTGCAGATGAAGATGGCGCAACTGCGCAAACTACCGCAGGCATTGACGTTATCGCAGTCAATGACGCTCCAGTCTCTGGTGACTTGGCTTACTCCGTGGATGAAGATGGTTCAATCACCCTAAGCCAAGAGCAATTACTGGCTCAAGCTTCAGATGTGGATGGCGATGACCTTACGGCTGCTAACTTAACGGCAGGTGACAACGCAACAGTAACGGCAAACGATGATGGTTCATTTACGATTACACCGGATGCGGACTTCAATGGCGACATTGACCTAAGCTTCGATGTTTCAGATGGCCTTGAAACCGTTCAAGCAGGCGTTGACCTAACAGTTAACCCAGTGAACGACTTGCCTACGGCTGAAGACCAAAACTTCACCGTTGAGGAAGATGGAACGCTAATCTTCACGGATGCAGACCTACTAGCAGGCGCTGCAGACATTGACGGCGATGACTTGTCTATCACGGATGTGTCTTACACGGACGCAGAAGGTGTGTTCACGGATAATGGTGATGGCACTTACAGCTTTGCTCCAAACGAGAACTTCAATGGCGATGTAAACCTTGGCTTCACAGTGTCTGATGGCACTGAGACAGTTGATGCCAGTATTGATGTGACCGTAACCGACATTAACGACGCACCAGTGGCGGGTTCAACGTCTTACCAGATGAACGAAGATGGCACGATTACCATTAGCCCTGAGCAGTTGATTGCTAACAGCTCAGACGTTGATGGTGAAGTGTCGCTTGAAAGCGTGACTTACACTGGCTCTGATGGCGAATTGGTTCAAAACGATGATGGTTCTGTGACCTTTACGCCGAGTGAGAACTTTAACGGTGATATCAGCCTAGATGTGGTTGTAACCGACGATGACGGTGCAACCGCGACAACAACGGCGGGCATTGAAGTTCTGGCTGTGAATGATGGACCTGAGTCGGAGGATGTGAAACTCACCACAGCCGAAGATAGCACCATTCTTATCACACAAGACATGTTGTTAGCTCAAGCTACCGACATCGATAACACCGCAGACGAGCTGTCAGCATCTGGTCTACAAATCGACCCTAGCTTGGGTGAGTTGTTAGACAACGAAGATGGTACTTGGTCATTCACACCAAACGAGAACTTCAATGGCGATGTGCCAATGACGTTTAACGTGAGCGATGGCCAAGAGACAATCTCAGTAGACGGCAATATCGACGTCACGCCAGTGAACGATGCACCTGAAGCGCCAACCATTGAGATGCAAGGCGAAGAAGATGTAGTCATGGTGATTGACCCAGCCTACATCGCGGATCAAGTCACAGATCTTGATGGTGACGAGATCAGTATCGAAAGCATCACGGTTCGTGCTCCAGCTAATGCGACCTTAACTCAGCAGCCAGACGGCATGTATCACTTAGTCACTACTCAAGACTTCAATGGCTTGGTAGAACTGGGATATCAAGCAACTGATGGCGAAGAAGTGGTTGATGGTTCGCTGAATGTGGATGTGATTCCAGTTAACGACGCTCCATTCAATGTCGGTAACGCGATGATGACCACAGACGAAGATGGCGCGTTCACCTTCGATGCTGGCGACTTGATGAACCTGTTCGGTGACATTGATACGGCTGACCTTGTGGTTTCACGCATTATCACCGCCGACGGTGAAGATGGCGGAGAAGTCACAGACAACGGCGATGGTACTTGGACATTCACACCAACCGGTGACTTCGCAGGCGTTTCAGACCTACAAGTTGTCGTGAGTGACGGTGAGTTTGAAACGGTTCTCGATGTTCCTGTGTACGTTCGCCCTGTTGCGGATGGCGCGGTGATTACCACTGACCATGACGGTCCTTTAGTCTTCGGTGAAGATGAAACGGGTCACTTAGGACTGAATGTTGGCCTAGTCGATGATTCAGAAACACTAAGTAACTTGGTGATGACAGGTTTCCCTGTTGGATTCGAAGTAACCGACGGTGTGAACACAGTAATGATCACTGAGCCGGGTCAATACATCGACCTGTTCGACTGGGATATTTCAAACATTCAAATGACGCCTCCTGAAGACTTCCATGGTGAGTTCTTCGTAACCGTAAGTGCAACAACGGTCGATTACGGAGATGAGCCAGAAGCGTTCGAAGATGGCATCGACTCTGGTGACTTCGAAACGGTAGCGGGTGATTCCATTATCCTTACCGCGGACGACCTAATCGGGTTGGCTGAAAATGTGGATGCAGACAGCGACGATGAAGTGAAACTGGTTCATCTAGCAGACCGCAGCCAAGGTGAGATTGTCGATAATGGCGATGGTACTTGGACGTTCACACCGGCACCGGGCTTTACTGGCGAAGCAGACATTGCTTACGTGGTCGATAAAGATGGCGTGCTTCATGACGAGCAGACTGGCGTGGTCGTGAAAGAGGGCGATTCACAAGATAATGCAGCTCCAGAAGTTAACAGCATCACAACCACTGAAATTGCAGCGGACGCTACCTTGTCGTTCACTGATCAAGATATGTTAGCGAACCTAAGCGATGCAGAAGGCGATAGCTTGAGCATTGAGTCAGTGAGCTTGATGGAAGGTCAGGGCGTGATAGAGAGCGATAACCAAGGTAATTATCAATTCACACCTGCTGAAGATTACACCGGAGATGTTCAAGTTGGATTTATAGCGACCGATGGCGAAAACCGCATCGAAAGTTTCTTCAACGTGGATATTCAAGGTGGCGATGAATCAGCAGCGAGTGAAGGTTACGCCTTAGCGGATGACGGTTCATTAACTATCACAGAGTCTCAGCTGGTGGATGAGTTAGGCGTTAGCGATACAGCACAAGTTGTTGATGTTGCAGACGCGAATGACGCAGGCTTTTTCGCTGAATCTGGGGAAGGCGAATGGACATACTGGCCAAACGAAGACTTCGACGGCAACTTAGTGATGAATGTCGACGTTAACGATGGTGGTGAAGTATCGAGCCATAGCTTAAGCATCCAAGTAGCTGATGATTCAGCACAGAGTGATGAACCACAAGTACAAGCCGCTCAAGCAACTGAAGAGCAGCAAGTGGACGTCGCACAACAAGCTGATGACCAAGCTCAAGACAGTGAAACAGAAACTGAAGATAGCGTTGCTGATGTGACAGCGGCTCCGGGCGATACCATCTCTATCTCGATTCCAGATGAGGTGAGTGGTAACGAGTCGGTTGATTACGCTGAAATGTCTGGCTTACCTGAAGGTTCTACAGTGAGTAACGCACTGGATAACGGTGATGGTAGCTTCACAATCAGCGGCAACTTAGATCAGTCTGTATCGGTTGAACTTCCTGAGGGTTACGAAGGTACTAGTGAGATCCAATTCCAAGGTTACGACGAATTGGGTAGTTCGATAGACGGTGCAAGCGGCTCTGTTGAAGTTGAGGTTGATGATCAATACACCATGCAAGGTTCTACTCAAGAGCAGCAACCAGACATGGCCGGAATGGAATCTGGTGGCAGCGATTGGACAAGTGCGGGTGGTCAAGACCAAGGTGTTGACTTCACGGACGACTCTGGAAGCTTCGATTCAGACTCTCAAACTGGAACCGATCAAGGCAACGACTTCGATCAAAGCTCGATCTAACCAGAAAGGTTGGGTTCGTTTGAGCCCACACATAGATAGGGCAGTGTAATGTTGCCCTCATCAAAGCCATGCAGAACGCGCTTTGCATGGCTTTTTTATTTGTGCTGTATTGCTCGTCACTTGCTATGACAAATTGCTGTTAAAAGCTGGGCATTAAAACTTGTGAACCAATAAAAATGTCCTTAATTATTAGAAGAGTCAGTTAAAAGGAGGGACAACATGTATCGATATGTCAGTTCACCACAAGCATCCAAATACATCGTGCCACCACCTCAGCATCGAGAGTTGTCGAGTGTTGATGTACCTGAATCTGAATTGGAGATGCGAGAAATTCTAAACAATTGGTTTGCCGATGGTTTAGCACCGATTATTCAAAGTGATGACGATTATATTTCTGCCAGCGATCAAGTTCGATTTGAGAAACTCAGCCGTACGGTTGGAATGTTATTGAGGAACAAAGATTATTACTTCGCAGCCAAACGTATCTTGTCTGTGTGGGAACAAGATTGTCTTGAAACCACTTATATCCACTATCTCATTTTACGCAGTGAGCGAGTCACTTCTCTAACGTAAGCTAATAACGTGGAGTTCCCCATTAGCGATTTTAGGGTTCGTGTGCTTACTATCCTGTTGTTTTCTAGCGAATTAGGCAAACAAAAAGGGCAAGTTTGGAGGCTCACCCTTAAGGTTCTTTCATAGCTAACGTTGTTGTTTGACTTAACGTTATTTTCACCCACTTCTCAGCAGGGTTGCGATTTACACCCAACCATCAAATTTGAGTCGTTTTTGAATTCTCTCAACCGCTTCTTTCTGCATTTGTCTAACACGTTCATTAGAAACATTCACATCCAACATTTGTCCGACCTCAGACAGCGTTTTCACCTTGTTATCAAAGAAACCAAAACGGTGGATGAGCACCTTTTGTAATTTTGGAGGAAGTGTATTGATGATTTGTTCTAGAGCTTGGGTAAAGGATTGATCTTCACAATCTTGTTGAGGGTTGGGGGTATATTCACTTTCGCATTGATCAAGCACCATTGGCGCATGGCTGGTTCCAACCGTTGTCGTCACGTCAATAAATCCGCTTAACGCTACCAGTTGATTGACGCGTTCGGCCTTAACACCTGAACTGTCGGATAGCTCAGAAATTGAAACCTCTTTACTCATTTTTTTGCTCACATCGAGCTTCTTTGAGGCGAGGCTGTTTATTTCTTTGCAAACGTGAGCTGGCAATCGAACGGTACGACCCGTGTTCATTAATGCGGCTTCGATACTTTCGCGGATCCACCAAACAGCATAGGTTGAAAAACGATAGCCTGGTTCTGGATCGTATTTATCGATGGCCTTAATCAAGCCAATGTTACCTTCCTCGATCAGGTCGAGCAGCGTGAAGTTGTTGCCTTTACGTTTTAGGTAATTCTTTGCGATTTTCACAACAAGGCGCAGGTTTGATTCGATCATGACATCACGTGCTTTTTTATCACCCGCGCGATTCAATTTTGCGTAATACACCTCATCTTCACGCGACAGCAGATCAATACCTACAATATCCTTCAGATAATGAGCATAAGGGTCTGCACTGGTAGAAAATGATTCGGTAATGGGTGTTTCATCCGTGAGCCCCTGAAACGCAGCAAAACTATCATTGTTCATTTCCTTGTCCTTATCTAGCCGACTGAACGTTTTATTATTATGCTATCAAGTGATTAACGCTTGGTTTCATTAGAGTGTAGATAACAGTTTCTTTTTTACCAATGAATAAAATGCAATCTCGTATGTTTATGTCACAAAAAGATCTACAAATATTTAACTATTTTGCATCTCATCAAATCTGTTGGTTTTCCATTTAAAACATTAAGATGGCTGGTTTATAAAGCATGTGTTATGCATTGCTTTGTCTAGATAAATTACCTGAATTTATAGGTGTGGGTTAGATCTATAATTGAGATGGGAGATGATAAAAGAAATGGTAAGAGTCGAGGTTCAATGTTTCCAAGTGCCTCAACTCTTTTGGCTATGTCGGTTATTAAGCATCGCCATGCACGTCTTAATTCTATCGACTAATAAGTGCTAAGAACCTCATTGATTTGCTGATTAATGATTTTCATTTCGCTGTAGATAACTGAAAGATCATCATCTTGCGGCGCAAGCTTATTGAGTGTGTTTTGTTCTACTCTTTCTAATGCAACAGTGGCCGTTTCTTCCCCAAAGCTGGCTAAGATGCCTTTTAAGGTGTGTACAGTAAAATGAAGCTTGTCCCAATCTTGTTGCTGAACCAACTCTTCGATTTCTTGTAGCGAATTGCCATGATCTTCTTGATAGGTAGACAAAACGGCGTAAATGACTTCTCTGTCGTTGTCTAAATAGGCATTTAAAGCATCAAAGTCTAGCATGTGGACTCCTGTCGGCTGCATGTTGAGAATGGGCTAGGCGGCTTAGTGGAAAAACCATACCGTGATGAATCACTAATCCATTGATTCCATTTTGGAGGAAGTTCTAATTGTAAGATTTCTTCTAAATAGTCGTCGCTAAGTTTCTCTTCTATATGAGCTTTATGGACTGCATATATATAGTCAAGTTTGGCGGCAACTGAATATGGGTAACTGTGAATGTAGTCCTTTAATTCCTGGATCGACCCAAAGTTTTCAATGTTTATACACGTTGAAGGGTCGACATTTTTGGACTCAAGTTTGTGACTTACTGTTTCTCCACGAGATTTTAGACATTCGACCGCTAAGTGATAAAGAGAGTACTCACCAAAATGGACGAGCAGTGGTAATAACTGTGTGAGTAAGTAAGTCGGTTGGCTGTGGAAATTATTCGCTAACAGTGCCGAAGCTCTAATCAATTTTTTGTGGGCAACCTGAGGACTATTTTCGATGAGCAATATGCTGCTCTGAAATAGGGCAAGGCTGGTCAGAACTTGCTGCTGTTGTTTTACCGGAAGTTTGAGGTTTACCAACTCTGTGAATTGCTTTGCGTGCTCAAGTAAAATCCGTTTGTCCTTGAGTTTTGCCTCTCGTTGATAGGTCGCGTTTAACGAATTAAAGTGCGCACCAATTGAGTGGATGACATCAATGTCGGCAGCTGAAATGTGGTTTGCGTACATCTCACCTAACTTTATGATCATATGTGTGTTGTTTGCATTTTCTGCTAAGTCAATCGCTCTGATTGCACGGTGGCTGATACTCGGTGTCATTTCAAATGCGCGAATAGCCAGTTTAAGAGCTGGCAACAGCATCTTATGTTTTTCATAGATGCAGCTTAAGCAGTCAATAACGTTCAATGAGAGTGGCTGAGCTATCAGAAAGTTGTGTAGCTTATCTATTGCTAAATTTGGCTTACCTAAGCTGTCCAAAATGAGAGCTTCAGCAACCAATTTTGTTGGGTGCATGTTGGTTTTAGAGTTGTTAATGACGCTAGAGAGCAACTGCCATTTTTTGCCTGCAATTAAATGTTCAATTAATGTCGCTTCAAACTGAACGTTAGTGCCGTTAGGGGAGATCGCTAAGGCTTGTGTCAAACTATCCTGATTGGTGATTGGATATAAATCATTCAGTTGGGTAAGTTTCTTTGATACAGACACAGCACGTTGTATCTTTTTACCAAGCATCTGAGTATGAATTGGTTTAGAGACGAAATGATGTGCTTCACCGGAAAGAGCGGTTAATACCGTTTCTTGACGCATATCACCGGAAACAAGAATAGTGGCTACCGTATGATCGATGAGCCTGTTTCGATAGAGGATTCCCAAAAGTTCAAACCCGGTAAAGGATTGCTCTAAATGGTAGTCGATGAGAAGTACATGAAAAGAGTGCGTTTCGACCGCTCTAATAGCTTGTCGATAGTCGGTCGCAATAAAGATGCAATCATGTGAAATGCCTAAGCTCGAGAGTTGCTGCTTTATAAGAATAGTTGCACTCTTAGAGTCGTCGACAATTAAAACTCGTAGGTCAGGTGGTAAGGTCAAATCCATTTTCCTCAATACCAAATGTTATTTTTAATTTAGGCGTCAAGTTGCACATTGTCAAGGTGCCAATATCACATACAAACACTCAATAAACTATTGGTAATTAAGGAGTATTCGATAACATTTATGAAAGACTTCAAACGCAGGTTACTTTTGCCTGATTTTTGTAGGGTTATACGTGTTTTAGAAATAAAAAAGAGGCAAGTCGATAAGCTTACCTCTCAATTTAATTGTTCGAGTTTTTATTCGAAATATTGTTCTTTGCTTGAAGCTCTATTTAACGAAACTCTAGCGCTAATCACGCATATTAAGAATCAACACAGCGGCTAACGCCAAGAATGCCGTCATCATTAAGAACACATCGTTGTAAGCCATGATAGCGGCGTCACGTTGCATGGTGCCAAGTAGGCTTGCTTGCGCTTGTTGCATCGCAGTCGCGGCATCACTTCCTGATTGAATAAAGAATGCTTGCTGGTCTTTGAGGGTTTGCCAACCTAATTGACTCACAGAAGGTAGCGACTCTTTGATGTGTGCAAGATGCTCACGGGTTTTGTTATCCAGCAGCGTAGCGATAATCGCAATACTGAACGCGCCACCTAAGTTACGCATTACGTTAGTTAAGGTCGAAGCGTCAGGGGTGTCCATTTTGCTGATGTTCTTCATAGCAACCAAAGACAGCGGAACCATAATAAACGGGCTACCAATAGCACGTAGAACCATAGACAAAATCAGCTGTTGCCCGCCAAAATCAATTGTCATGTGTGTATTTACGTAACAACTGAAACCGAACATCGCGAAGCCAAAGGTAACCAAGTACTTAGGCTTAATGATCTGTGTTAGTTTGGGCACAATTGGGAATATCAGAAGTTGTGGGAAACCCATCCACATTAACACTTCACCAATTTCCATCGCGTTATATTGCTGAATTTGAGTGAGATACATCGGCAGAACATAGATAGAGCCAAGCAATGCCATCCCTAGAATCAAATAGGCGATACAGGACATCGCAAACTGCCCATCACGCAATAGCCGCAAGTTCACCAGTGGCTTTTTGTGTTGCAGTTCGTTTATTACGAAGTACACCAAGCTCACCGCAGAAATAATGCTAAGTGTAATGATAAAACTTGAGCTGAACCACTCTTCACGGTTACCTTCTTCTAGAACCACTTCTAGACAACCTAGTCCCAGCGCCATGGTCGCAATACCAAACCAATCGGCTTTTTTAAGCGTACCAAGGTCAAGCTTTTCATCTTCCAAGCCGTATCGAATCATGGTGATCACGAGTAGGGCGGGTGGAATATTGATGTAGAAAATATAGTGCCACGAGAAGTTCTCAGTCAGCCAGCCACCAAACGTAGGACCAATCGACGGAGCAAACGTTGCGGTGACACCAAACAGTGCCATACCCACAGCGCGCTTGTTGACAGGTAGTAACTGTATCACCAGAGAAAAGGCAAGTGGAATTAAAGCGCCCCCACTAAAGCCTTGCATCGCACGGAACACGATCATCGAGGTCATATTCCATGAAAATGAACATAACAAAGATGAGAGGGTGAAGATGGCCGTCGTCCACGTGATATATCGACGTTTACCAAGCGCTTTTGAAAGCCAACCACTGAGTGGGATAGCGATCATCTCTGCGACCAGATAAGACGTAGATATCCACGAACTTTCATCTAAGGTGGCAGAAAGCGCACCTTGAATGTCTTTGAGAGACGAGTTGGTGATCTGAATATCCAAGATCGCCATAAACGCGCCAATTAAGCCGCCAAATAGGGCGATCCAATGGCGTCTTGAAACCTCTCCATCATCATTGGTTTGGGTGACAACATCAGCGTTACTCATGGTTTAGCCTCGTTTATCGATGGTCGCGACCACAGACAAACCAGGAAGTAGTCGACCTTTCAACTCTTGCTGATCAGGAATAGTAATTTTCACTGGTACACGTTGAACGATTTTAGTGAAGTTACCGGTCGCGTTTTCTGGTGGCAGTAGAGCAAACTTGGCGCCAGTTGCAGGGGAGAAGCTGTCGACCACGCCTTCAAGTGGTTGCCCCGGGAACGCATCCAGTTCTACTTCAACCGTCTGACCTTTGTGAATGCCACTTAGCTGTGTCTCTTTGAAGTTGGCTTCAATCCACACTTGGTTGTTTGGTACCAAACTCATAAGTGGTGCACCAGCTTGAATCAACAAGCCTTCACGTACACTGCGTTTACCAATGACGCCATCAGTAGGTGCGTAGACTTTGGTGTAGTCAAGGTTTAGCTGTGCTTGATCTTGCTGTGCCTGAGCTTCTGTTACTGAGGCTTTGGCTTGTTCAATTTCGCTAGCAATAACGAAGAGTTGGTCATTACTTGCGACAAGGTTGGCTTTCGCTTCTTCTAAGTCTGCAAGGGTCACTTTTTGTTGAGCGACCATGCTATCGACTTCATCTTGAGAAGCGTAATTGCGTTTTAACAAGCTGCGAGAGCGCTGCACCTGTTGGATAGCACGTTCATATTCTGCTTGTGCGGAATCGACGCCACTTTCTGCTTGGTTTATTTTGCTACGTTGTAACGTCTGTTGGGCGATTAAGTTCTTTACGTCGGATTGTACGACGGATAAATGGGCATTAGCTTGAGCGAGGGCTGCTTGGTAATCACGGTCATCGATTTGAACTAATAAATCACCTTCTTTAACCGATTGGTTATCACTCACGTAAGACTTAACAATATAGCCTGATACTTTAGGGCTAATATTCGTGATGTCGCCTTGTAGATAAGCATTGTCGGTAGATTCAAAGTACTGACCATAGCCGTACCAGTATCCGGCGCCAGCTAAACCCAATGACAGCATGATCGCAGTAGCAATAAGCGGAGCTTTTTTACGTTTTTTTTTGCTTACTGTTTGCGAAGCGTTGTTGTTCTCTGTCATTTTTTATTTCTCATTTTGTTTTTATTTAGATGTAACGAATTGTAAATGAATTCGATTGATTGATAAGATAGGAAAAAAGGAAAACACTGTTGCAAAAATCTAACTAATAGCACTTTGGGAGAAGTACGATGGACTTAAATGCTGTGACTGTTTTTACGCAAGTTGTTGATTGTGGTAGTTTCACGCACGCAGCTGAGGCATTGAACATGACCAAGTCGACCGTCAGCCGGAAGCTAGACGAGCTGGAACAGCACCTAGGTGTGAGGTTGATCACTCGCTCGACTCGAAGTTTAGTCTTAACGCCAGAGGGGGAGAGCTTTTATCAGTCGAGTGTCCAGATGCAAGAGATCATGAACCAAGCTGAGTTAGAGGTTTCAGCCAATCAGGATTTGGTCAGAGGGCAGTTGAATGTTGTGTTGCCCGTCGAGTTGGGGCATCAAGTATTAGCAAAGTACATCCACAGCTTCCTAAAAGAGCACCCAAACGTGACTTTGAACTTAGAATTGACGAATCGAGAAGTCGACATCATTGCGGAGGGGATCGATCTTTACGCGCAAATTGGTGAGCTAGTGGACTCGAGCTTGGTTTCTCGCTACCTCACAACATCAAAGCGTGTATTGGTAGCTAGCCCTGAGTATTTAGAACAGTTCGGTGAAATTTCTTCGCCCAATGACCTTAAACCGCCATTTAGAATGATTGAGGTGGTTAACAAGGCGGCGCGTCTACCCAAGTGGCATTTACAATTAGAAGGCGGAGAGTCAATTTTGATCGATCTGCCGTGTCAGTTGCGGGTGAATACCATCACGGCATGCTTAACGGCATGTTTGGATGGGCTCGGCTTAGCGGTGCTTCCTGAATTCATTTGTCGTGAGCACTTTAAAACAGGTAAGCTGATCCGTTTGTTACCTGAATATGAGATGCCGGAAGTTTCAGTAAGCCTAGTGTATGCAGACAGGAAGTTGATGCCGAAACGTAAGAAGGTCTTTATCGCTTATTTACTGACTGCCTTTCAAAATGGGGACCATAAGTAGGGTGCGACTATTAGTTAGGGGCGAGTCTTAGTTAGTGTTAATCCATAACGCTAGTCATCTTCGTTAAAGGCTCTTTGGTAAGACTAAAGGCCTTGGAAATGACTTCTAACCTGCACGTCAATATGTGCTCTTTGAATAGCAATTGTTGAATGTTTTTTCAAAAATGGTGAAAAATGCAGTAAGTATCATTATGAAAGTGCTATTTGGCTAATTGTATACTTATTGTTATTCACTTGCGGGTTGCTCAGACTATACTGAGTTCATACCTAATCAGAGGAACACCATCATGAAAGCAATCACTAAATCAGTATTGGTAATTAGCATTTTATCTGTAGGCACTGCCCAGGCGTTTGAACTAACGAGTAATGACATTCAAGAAGGTCATCCAATGGCGAAGACCTTTGAATACTCAAGCTGGGGTTGTGATGGCGAAAACCTATCACCACAGTTGATGTGGAAAGATGCACCAGCAGGTACCAAAAGCTTTGCAATCACGGCTTATGACCCAGATGCACCGACTGAAAGTGGCTTCTGGCACTGGGTTGCGTTTGATATCCCTGCAACTGTGAACGAGTTACCTCGCGGTGTCGACATCTCTAAAGTCGGCGGCAAAGAAGGTCGTATTGATTACGGCACAGTTGGCTACGGTGGCGTTTGTCCTCCGGAAAAAGATGGCATGCACCGCTACCAGTTCACGGTTTGGGCACTGCCAACGGACAAACTTAACCTAGACGATAATACGCCGTCGGCAGTGGTTGGGTTCACGTTGAACAGTATGGCTTTGGACAAAGCGAAATTGACCGCAACTTATACACGTTAATAGCTTATACAAGTTGATAATAAGTAAACAAGGGGATGAGATGAATCATCAATATCAAGTGACGATCTTTCGTGCAGAGCAGTTACAAAAGCTGCGTAATGTGAGGATTCTATCCCCTAGTATCATTCAGATCATTACAGGCAGTAAGCGCCTGTTTTGGAAAGATTCGGCGGTAGAGCTCTCACATTCTGAGCTGCTGTTGTGTGAGGCATCAGCTTCACTAAGTTTTGAGAACATGCCCCGCAAAGGGCGTTTCTTGTCGCGAGTATTCAGCTTTCAATTCCAACCTTCTCAGGCGATGCTTGATTTAAGTGAGGAACGTTCGAATGATCTGGGACTGCCTACAGTGAAAGCGGATCGAAACTTACAAGACTCACTCAACGCGCTGTTCTCGTTTGATACACAGAGCATGAGCAAAGAGACTCAACAGTTTTGGTTGCAGGGCTTGTACCAGCAATTAGCTGAAAAAGCGGTGCTGCATCGATTGTTTGCCAGTGCCAACGTTTCGTTTAGCCAAAAGCTCAGCCATTATCTTTCACTCTCACCAGATGAGAAGCATCCGCTAGAGTCGGTGGCGGAGCGTTTTGCAATGAGCCGAGCCACGCTGATTCGAAAGCTCAAGTTGGAAGGTATGCAATATCGTGAGGTGTTGGCTGAAGTTCGGTTGAGTCATGCGCTTTATCTGATGCAAAACGGACAACAGAATGTAGCGATGTTGGCTCAGTCTTGCGGTTACCAATCGGAAGGGCGTTTTAGTCAGCGCTTTAAAGGGAAATTTGGTTTGTCGCCAAGTGAATACATCAAAACCGTCGTCAGCAATAGAGTCGCGACACCGTAACCCTTCTTGTTTGGCCCAAGCGCTAACGTTACTTGCCACGCTACGCCGCTTTTAATCATCTTCTTCATCGGCAGAGGTTTGTCTTGTTGCTTGTTATTGTTGGCCGAAGATGAGCGTTTTCTGATTTTAGGCAACCAGATCATCAAAGCTAATATTGGAAATACCAAGTTCATTAACAGCGCTAATTGCCAACCTGTCAATAACCTGAGAAAGCACCGGAGCTAAGCTCGTAAAAGGCCCGCGAAGGTTAAGTGCCAAGAATTCCCATATTCCACGTACTCCGTATTACTCACACGATCCGAACATACACACCTACATTTGATCTCTTTGCTCTAAAGCCCACTCAATAAACATTTTAACTTTTGGTGATTGGTGTTCTGACGGCGTCGCAAAATAATACTGTTGTTTGCACGTAACTGGTGGTTCAGCAAACGGTGCGATGAGCGTATTGTCTTTAAGATATTTCGATACAACGCTATATCGCCCAATGGCAATACCTGCATTGTTTATAGCTGCCAGTATCGCGAGATCTGAACGGTCAAACTCGATGTTAGAGTTTGAATGCACAGTGCTGAGTTTGTTCGCTTGTGCCCACACTTCCCATTCATTGCGGTTCGAATCGTAGTTCCATGCTTGGTTGTCATGCAGTAACGTTGCTCTATTGAGGTTCTCTGGTTGTTGATTAAGCCCGTGTAACTCAGCGTATTGAATGCTACAAACCGGAGTCATGCTCTCGTGCATGAATGCTTGGCAGAAAAGTTTATCGGGAAAAAGATCATCGAAGTAGATGGCAATATCGATACCGTGTCCTTGAAAGCTGATATTTTCATTACCCGTTAGCAGCTTTAATGTGATTGATGGGTAACGTTGTTTGAAGTCCGCTATCCGAGGTACTAGCCAACTCTGCGCAAATGTCGGTCGTGAATAGATCGTGAGTGTGCCCGATATTTCGTCGTTCTTAACATCTAAAATCTCTTGGTTTAGATCATTCAAGGTGCGGCTCAATGCGGCATAGATGCGTTTGCCTTCGCTTGTTAGAGCGATTTTTCGGTGCGCACGTTCAAACAGCTGTATATCCATTTCTCTTTCGAGCTTGTTGATACGATGAGAAACCGCACTTGGTGTCATCGATAATTCTTGGGCTGCAAGTGAAAAAGAACCATGTCGAGCCGCTACTTCAAACGTGTGCAGTTTTGACAGCTGGTGGCTGTTTAAGCGTTGATTTTTGGAGTACAGGTTGTCTTCGCTATACATGTCGTTAAGGGCACCTTGGTTCAAACAAGAGGAATTCGATACATATCGTGGAGGTCATATCATAGCTCTATCTATGAGTTATAGTTAATCATAACTTACTTTAGCTGAGTTAATTCTCGAACTATTAGGCCATAGATGAATTTAGTTCATGTAAGTGTGATTTTTCGTCGTTTGAACAAACACCAAAATCCCGTTTAAATAGGGTTACTAATGATTGAACCTGCGCAGTACGCGCTTTACCAGAGAAGGTCACCCATGACTGAATTGAATATCGATAAACTCATCTCAGATTTCCCATTACTTCAACAATTAATTGCATTGGAAGAAGTGGTTTGGTTTAACCCAAATGTGACGACTCTGGAGCGCGGTTTACCTTATGTGGGATTGGGCGAACAAGATATTCATGATGCGAGTTTGAGGTTACAAAGGTTTGCCCCTTATCTGGCGAAGGCATTTCCTGAAACTCATGTGACGAATGGCATCATCGAATCTGAGCTTATCGATATCCCTGCAATGAAGTTGGCATTAGAAGCTCATTATCAGCAGCCAATAAAAGGGCGCTTGATGATGAAGAAAGACAGCCACTTGCCGATTTCTGGTTCAATCAAAGCTCGTGGTGGTATTTATGAAGTACTTACGCATGCCGAAAAGCTTGCGATTGAAGCTGGATTACTGAGTGAGAGCGATGATTACAGCAAGCTGTTAGAGCCTGAATTTCGTGACTTCTTTAAACAATACAGTATTGCCGTAGGGTCAACAGGTAACCTTGGTATGTCTATCGGCATCATGAGTGCCAAGCTTGGTTTTACGGTATCGGTTCATATGTCTGCTGATGCAAGAGCGTGGAAGAAGAACAAACTGCGTGAGCACGGCGTTAATGTCGTTGAGTACGAACAAGACTACGGTGTTGCGGTAGAACAAGGTCGTAAAGAAGCAGAGCAAGACCCGCGATGTTTCTTCATTGATGATGAAAACTCTCAAACCTTGTTTCTCGGTTATTCGGTGGCAGGAGAGAGACTCAAACAACAATTCGAACAACATCAGATTATCGTCGACAAAGAGCACCCATTGTTCGTTTACTTGCCATGTGGTGTTGGCGGCGGCCCTGGTGGTGTGGCATTGGGTTTAAAGATGGCTTTTGGTGATGATGTTCACTGCATTTTTGCTGAACCAACTCATTCGCCTTGTATGTTGCTGGGTGTCCACACTGGTTTGCATGACGAAATCTCAGTCCAAGATCTTGGTATTGATAATTTGACTGCAGCAGACGGGCTTGCAGTAGGCCGTGCATCTGGTTTTGTTGGCCGAGCAATGGAACGCTTATTGGATGGTTACTACACATTAACAGACGAACGGATGTATCAACTGTTGCGTGAATTGAATCAAGCCGAAGGTATTCAGTTAGAGCCTTCTGCATTGGCTGGTATGCCGGGCGCAGTGCATGTCGAACACAACCGAGAATATCTGGAAAGGTTAGGCATAACTGAATCTACGTTAGCCAATGCAACACATCTTGTTTGGGCGACAGGCGGCGGCATGGTGCCAGAGGAAGAAATGGCCGCGTATTTAGCTAAGTCTTCGGTGTGAATCGGATAGAAAGGCAGGCGCTAACGGATGGTTTTCGAGTTTAAATGAAACAATAACTTGCGCAGATCGTTACCTAAAACACGGATTTTATAAATTAGACTTCATGCTTGTTATCACTGTCAGTTAGGTTGAGTGGCATTCAATTTGATAGGGATAGAGCGATGCAAGCACAACAGCCAAATACACCAGAAAAACTCTTACAACGTTTAGATGCCATTGGGGAGTCTTTAAGATCTTCAGGTAAGGCACATGTCTTGTTGGGGTTAGGTTCTGTCGGCATTGAAACGGAACGATTGGATCAGTATTCAGACATCGATTTCTTCGCGATAGTGCAAACGGGACACAAACAGTATTTCTTAGACAGCTTGCATTGGTTGTCTGATATCAACCCAATCGACTATGCCGTAAGGAACACCATCGATGGTTATAAAGTACTTTATGCCGATGGGATATTCTGTGAGTTTGCCGTATTCGAACCACATGAATTAGCGCATATTCCGTTTGCTGAAGGGCGAATCGTTTGGCAGGAAGCCGACTTTGATACTCAGTGTTGTGTGCCTCCAACAAAAGCTGCTACACAACCCAATTCTCAGGAATGGATTATAGGAGAGGCGCTCACTAACCTTTACGTGGGGATGTCTCGCTATAACCGAGGTGAAAAGCTTTCTGGGAGCCGGTTTGTTCAATCTTACGCGCTTGATCGTTTGATCGATCTTGTGGATCAAACTGAAAGCTCACAACCGGAATTTATCGATGAGTTTATGTCTGATCGAAGGCTAGAAGCGCGCTTCCCTAAGTTTGCTCAGCTACTGCCAACCTTTACTCAAGGTTACGAACGCACGGCGGAATCGGCTTTGGCACAGCTTGAGTTTTTGAATGCTCACTTCAACGTCAACCAAGCTATGTGCTCTAGAATTATTGATTTATGTAATTAATACATTTACTTACGATATTTATCTTCAATGGTTTCTGTTTTAAAACGCATCAAAAACTGGTTTCGGTACGTTAGTTTTATTACCTACCAATAAAAGGGTTGTCGTTAACCTTTATTGTTGGTAGGTTTTAATAATGAAATTTACTTCCGCTTCAACTTCAATCTTCTTTTGGTGGTGCTCTATTTAGAGCAGCACGGAATACTCACATTCTTTAGCTGCTGGAAGGTAGTGAAGAATGTCACCAAGAATGTCGTCTCTTTTTATCTCCAGTAGCTTTTATTACTTGGAGATACCTTATGAAAACACCTCAAAACACGAACAAACCTGAAATTATTCTGACTGGCGACCGAGCGACAGGCCCTTTACATCTGGGTCACTATGTTGGCTCACTTCAGCAGCGCACTTCGTTGCAGCATATTCACGACCAAACGATATTGGTTGCCGACATGCAAGGGCTTACTGACAACGCTCATAATTCTGCCAAGGTATCGTCTAACATTCTCAATGTGGTGGCTGATTATCTAGCGGTAGGTATCGACCCAACAAAAACCACAATCTGCCTTCAATCGCAATTACCAACACTGGCTGAACTTACCATGTTCTACAGCAACCTTGTGTCTATTGCTCGTTTGGAACGCAATCCAACCGTTAAAAGTGAGATTCAAAACAAGGAATTTGGTCGTTCAATTCCGGCTGGTTTTCTTACTTATCCGATTTCACAAGCGGCTGATATCACAGCCTTTAACGCGACTTTGATTCCTGTTGGTGACGACCAATTGCCGATGCTAGAGCAGACCAACGAGATCGTGAGAAAAGTTAACTCACTCGCGGGCAAGCCAATCTTAAATGAGTGTAAACCTCTGCTTAGCAACGCCTCTCGGCTTCCGAGTACGGACGGTAAGAGCAAGATGTCCAAATCAATGGGCAACGCTATCAACTTAGGTGCGACTGAGAAAGAGATTCGAGCAGCAGTGAAATCCATGTATACCGACCCAAATCATCTACGAATCGAAGATCCGGGCCAAGTAGAAGGGAACATCGTGTTTACCTATCTTGATGCTTTCCATACTGACGCTCACTACGTCAATGAACTAAAAGATCACTACCGCAGAGGCGGGTTAGGGGATGGCCAAACTAAAAAGGTATTGGAAGAGTGCCTGCAAGAGATGATTCGCCCGATAAGAGCGCGCAGAGCCGAACTGTTGGATGACAAAGCGCAACTCATCGATATCTTACGCCAAGGTACACAAGTCTCGAGAGAAAGAACCGAAACCGTGTTGTTTGATGTTAAAGAACTATTTGGCCTGAACATCTTGTAAGTTTCATCAGCGATTATTCTTCATCTATTCACATTTCATCCTTGACTTATTCATCAGACCACTGCCCGATAGCGATCTGATCTCGCTATCGGTTACCCGACCTGTGTGAAACTATCAAAGAGGTTATCGTTCACGTGACTTCTTTGGATTGGTTTTAATGCTTATTACTGTGCGATTTATCATTTCCTATTTATAGAAATAACACTTTAATATTTAGCTAAATATAAGATTTTAAATAAATTTTTGCGGTATATCTCAATTCGAAAGACATCATTAATTATGTTTTGAATTAATCTCACATATGCAACTGAGTTTGTTTCTTTATGTGCAATATCTATCGTTAAGATGCGACTTCATCTAGTTGGTGAATCAATAAAAACATAATTATAAAGGTGATGTATGCGTGGTGCACATTTACTAATGCTATTTCCGATAGCGTTTACTTCTCAAGCTGCCAATATTGTCGACTACTCGCAAGTCGATTTATCTACAGTACTCAATCAAACAACACAGGGTTTTACCGCTGTAAGCCAACCACTTGCTTACCAAGACGCAAGTCGAGTGAACACTGGTACAACAACACTCCTACGTAAAACACAACTTCACTACGGGATTCCGGTTTACGGTCAATCGGTAGTGGTTGATCTTTCTCAGAAGGGCTTTGCGAAAGCGGTTGATGGCCAAGTATTAACGGGTATTGAGTCAGATATTGGCTCGACACTGCCAATGATTAGCGCAAAGCAAGCTGTCGATATTGCAAAGTCACAGCACAAAGGGGTTGCCGCGGCGACTATTCGTGACCCTAACACCGAGCTTCTTATTTGGCTTGATGAACAGCAACAAGCGCGCCTGATTTATAAGGTCGATTTCTTGCAGACTCTGGGCATGGCACCCTCAAGACCGATTACGCTTGTTGATGCTAAATCGGGTGAGTTACTGGATCGTTGGGAAGGTATTGCGTTCATTGAGGCAGAAGGACCGGGCGGAAACCAGAAAAGTGGCCGTTATCACTTTGGCTCGAACACACAGTTTGGCGGATTCCAAGTCAACTCGTATTGCCAGATGGACAGCCAAAACGTTGTGACTATGAACATGAACAACCAACAAGGCTCAGGGCAGATTCATCAATTTAGTTGTAACGGAAATTACGGTAAGAACGTCAATAATTATCGCGCTGTTAACGGTGCGTATGCGCCAATGAACGACGCACATTACTTTGGCCAACGTGTGTTCGACATGTACCAAGATTGGTTGAACACACGTCCTATTCAACAAAAGCTTACTATGCGTGTTCACTACGGTTCGAACTATGGGAACGCGTTTTGGGATGGCCGTCAAATGACGTTTGGCGATGGTAACCAATCCATGTATCCATTAGCGACGTGGGACGTGATTGCTCATGAGGTGAGCCACGGCTTTACTGAACAAAACTCAAACCTTGAGTATCGTGGTATGTCGGGCGGAATGAACGAATCTTTCTCTGATGTAGCTGCTGCGGCGCTTAGTGAATATGTACATGGCACTTTCAATTGGAAGATGGGCGAGCATGTAATGAAGCATAGTGATGCGATGCGTTACTTCATTAACCCAAGTCAAGATGGTATGTCTATCGGTCACATCAACCAGTACTACAATGGCATTGATGTTCACCATAGTTCAGGGATCTTTAATAAAGCGTTCTACCATCTAGCCACGAGCAATAGTTGGGATATCAAAAAAGCGTTTAAGGCTTACGCAACCGCGAACCAACTTTACTGGACAACAAACTCGGATTTCCAACAAGGTGCCAACGGGGTTTGCAAAGCCGCTGAAAAGCTAGGTTATGAGACCTCTGCAGTGAAATCTGCGTTTAGCGAAGTGGGTATTAATGTACAAAACTGTGGCTCTGGTCAGCCAAATCCGAACCCTAATCCTCCAACTCCAACTCCAACTCCAACACCTGGTGTCGTGGAACTAGAGATAAACGTGCCAACACCAATTGTAAGCGGTGGCGAAGAACAGCAACAGTTCGTTCTAAAGAATGTACCTGGAAGTGATGCTTGGATTCAGACTTATAATGGTTACGGTAACGTTGACTTGTATGTCGCAATCGGCAGACCTGCGTCACTAAGCGACTACGATTGCTCTTCTACCAACTCAGATAACAGCGAATATTGCGGTTTTGGTGGTGTGCAGGGTGAAGATATTTACGTGCTGGTGGACGGTGCTCAAAGCTCAATGGATGCTTACGTTGCTATTAGCGCAGAGTTTGAATTCCCTCAGCCTGAGCCTCAACCAGAACCTGAGCCACAAGGCTTGTGCGATAACCTTCAAGAGTGGAACCCAAATTACTATTATCCAGCAGGTACGGTAATTCAATATTATGGCAATAGATTCACAGCGTCTGCGGATAACTGGGGAGCCGACCCGTTCAACAATTATTGGTACTGGGTATTTGAAGGTGCTTGTTACTAGCTAAAACGACTTACAGTGATTTAAGTTAGCTAAAACTGATGAGAAGGGAGCACAGTCTGTGCTCCCTTCATTCGTTCAAAGTGAGAGGTGAAGCTGTATGCTTATCTTGTGTTAGCACGTCCAACATTGGAGTATGTGGCTAAGGCTAATTCGCCATTCAGCACGCAATATTTAGTCACGACGACACAAGGATGATTAATTTGGAAATCAGTCATTTAGATCACTTGGTACTAACCGTTAAAGATATAGAGATAACGGTAGATTTCTATCAGCGCGTCTTGGGTATGAAGCCTATCCAATTCGGTGAAGGTCGCGTGGCGTTGTCATTTGGTAATCAAAAGATAAACCTTCACCAGTTAGGTAATGAGTTCGAACCAAAAGCAAAGCGCGTGCAAGCGGGCAGTGCAGACCTCTGCTTTGTTACCAATACACCAATTGTTGAGGTCGTAGAGCATATCCAAACGCAAGCAGTCGTGATAGAAGAGGGACCAGTACCGCGAACAGGTGCAATGGGAAAAATTGTCTCTGTTTATATTCGAGATCCTGATGGCAATCTGATTGAGATTTCGAATTATTAGGCTTAAGCGCTAAACCCGTACGCTTTTGTTTACTCTTTCAAAACTCGACTTTTCACGTTTACTCCGCTTATTACTGGATGTCATCAGCCAAATAAAATACAATCGAACAATGTTTTATTAACTCGTGATTTATCATTATGATGAGAAACTTACTCATATTCATCGTTAGCCTGTTCTTCTTAACAGCTTGTTCTTCAACGAATAATCATCAGCTAGACGACAAGACATTGAGCAACGAAGACGCTATGTCGAAAAGCGTAGAGAAAGAGGGTAATCTCGAGACTTCAATGGATACAAATGCTGAGACCAGCGGCGAATCTTCCCATGAACTAACCATTAGCGATGAATCTATAAATGGCCATGACGCAAACTCAAACCTTGATTCAAATAAAGGCACGAGAACTCACGCTAATGCAGAGCCAGAATCAGCGGATCCCTCTCAAGTAACAGCAACAGAAACAACTGAGAATGATGCTAAGAGTAGCGATGAAAAAGGTATCGGAAGCTATTTTATCCGTCATAACGAACCGACCAAGACGGTGATTAAATCATTAGAGGGCGTGACAGATGCATTGAACGTCATGACGTTTGGGATATTTGCCACGGGCCACGGTTGATCCGTTAACCAGAAAGCCAAACTAATAGATAGAATGAGACGTGAAGGCGAGCCAAATGGTTCGCCTTTTTTATATCAGAAACTCTACTATTAGCTCTGGTTGTAGCGTGTTGTCCGCTTGTTTATCGGCTTGAGTCACGGGACAGTCAGCAAAGTAGGTATTTGTTTGTTCTGGAATGGACTCGCCGTATTTACCGTGTTTGACTTGTTATATGCATCAAGGGTTTTAATACTCTTCCCAAAGTAAGCTGTGAAATCTAATCTTACAAAGACAAGCACCATATTCACTTGCGAGCATAGTAATATGTTTGCTGTTAAGTTCATTTTAGGTTTAGTTATCAATATTCTAGGGAAGAGATATGAAGAATAAGAGTGTATTTTTAAGCGTCGCGATGGCTATGTTGGCGGCTCAAGCGAACGCATCTGACGCGAACCATGAGTCTGTAGCTGACAGTGTTATCGCTGAACAAAGAGCAAACCTATCTGAAAACACGCAAGGAAAAGGTTTTGGCCCACAAGCGCCTCGCGATTTAGGCTCAGCCGAAGGAACAAATGCCCGATTGTTTTCGGATGCGCCAGATTCAACAGCCATGAATCTATGTAATATCCACTTCCATAAAAACGCTGAGCACAAAGGTGGTGAGTTTACTCAATACGCTGGTAACGGTGATGGTAAAGGTTTCCAGAGTGGATTTAAATACACAGGTAAGTTGAGCGCGGCCGAGCTTAAACCATTCGAGCAGAAGGTTTGTCCTAGCGACCACGGTTCACTTAATTCTGGTGACACTATCGAGGTGCATTACGTGTACTCGACTGCACAAGTTGAACCAGGTGAAACATTGGGTGCTTGTTTTAACGACGCGATTACCAACCCGCAACTGCGTGTAGAAACCCAAGTTTACGTATTAGTGAATGACGACAAAGCACTCGATTTCGAAGTACTCGCTAAACATTCAAAAGTCAACGGATTACACCAAGCCCCAAACATTCCTCAAAATACGGGTTCAGCGATTCAATACGCAGGTTCTACAACGGGTCCTGGTTACAATGAGCAAGGTTCACCTTTCCAAGTAACATGGAGCGTTCGTCCACAAGTTGCGAAAGTAAACATCGCGACAGTGGGGAGTTGGTGTGAAGGCAATGACTTTAACGAAGACCACGCCCACGGTGTGAGAAACATAGTCGTAAACCCTGAGTTGTTGTCACCAATATCGAACTAATCTTGTTACGTTGATTCGTAGTCAATATTTTGCAAAGGCGGGCCACTAGGTTCGCCTTTTTTGTGTCTTAACGAAAAACATGTTGGGTTTAGCTTTGCGGTTATGCTTAGTGGGGAAGTTACGTATGACACTTATTCAAAACATGAGTCTTGTGAATCGTTCTTAGTTAAAAACGCTGTCAGTCAAACACGCTCTTAGACAAAAACGCTCTTTACCCGAATCGGGGCTCCATGATACGTTCGAAAATTATAATGTTGAATGATATTTGAGGGACGACAGATGTCACTAGAAGGCGCAGTTACATTCTTTATTGCCATGTTTATATTTGGTATTACTCCGGGGCCTGGCGTATTTGCCATTTTAGCTCGTGGCATGGTTAACGGTTGGCAAAAGTGCATCACTCTTTCGTTAGGGATGATATGCAGTGATCTTATCTATCTTGCGCTTGCCTGTTTTGGTCTAGCGACGATTGCTGAGAACTGGTCGTTTGCCTTTGAGGTGATTCGCTATGTTGGTGCCGCTTATTTGATTTACTTGGGCTACAAGATGTTTAAGAGCCTACCTGAAGTGCAAGGTTCAGCAGAACTTGCGGCCAAACAAAGTCAGAAATCGGAACTCGCCAGTTTCGTGCAAGGCTTTTTGATTTCAGCATCAAATCCGAAAGTGATTCTGTTCTATATTTCATTCTTGCCGACGTTTATTGATCTGACGGTTTTGCGTTCACAAGATATCGTCTTGGTTTCTGTTTTAGCGGCGGTTGCTCTGATGTCCGGTTTAATGCTAATTGCAATGGGTGCGGGTAGAATGGCTAGTTTACTTAAAACGCCACGTGCACATAAAAGATTAAACCAAAGTGCTGGTGGAATAATGATTGCTGCAGGATCATATTTGGCAATAAATCGATAAATACGATTATTTGAACAGAAAGGCGAACCGATTGGTTCGCCTTTTTAGTTGGATATAAGTTGCATGGTTTTAATAGAGACTTGTTTGTTAGTCACAATGGTGTAATTATTTAACGAGTGATATTACTCGGATGCATGTCTTATGATGACTATCGAACAGCAGCTTTCTCGGCTGGATCTAAATTTATTGGTGTCGTTAAGTGTTTTAATCAAAGAGAGGAACGTAACGCGAGCTGCCAACACCTTGTACCTGTCTCAGCCTGCGATGAGTCGTACGTTAAGTCGCTTGCGAGAGTTGTTTGATGATCCATTGTTTTATCGAGAGTCTAATGGCTTAGTGCCCACGCAAAAAGCGCTGGAACTGCAAGCGCCTTTGGAAGAGTTACTATTGGCGATGCGAAGCCTAGTGACAAAATCAGCTTTTAATCCAGAAGAATGTGTTCAAACGTTTGTTGTCTCGATACCGCCATTGATGAGTAGGATGCTTTCCGTGCCGCTTGCTGAGCGATTTATGAAAGAAGCCCCTAACGCTAGTCTTATCGAATATCCGGTAGCGAAAACGCCAACCAGTCAGCTGCTATCCAGAGATGTGGATTTTACAATTCACATCGAAGCCCCGAGTAACCCAATAGAATTCCCATACGTTAGCCTTGGCCGAGTCTACCCAGTTTTTTATGTTGCGGCTAATCACCCTTTAGCGAAAGTTGAAAATGTAACGCTTGAGCAGTGTCTAGAGTCTCGCTTTGTTGATCTCACGCTCGATATCCGTTCGAACTACGGTCTGCAACACCCTGTGGATAGCTACCTAGCAAAGAATGGAGTGCAGAGAGATATTGCATTTAAAAGTGGACAGCTTCTTACGTTGGTGGAAGTGATGCAGAGTTCGAATACAATTCTGATTGCGACTCATAAGTTAACTGAACTAGAGGGGATAGGTGACAAGATAGCGCCTATTTTTTCTCTAGATAACGTGCCAGAGTTAATGTTCGAACTGTTTTTGATTGAGCATAAAAGAACCGTTACCAACCCAGCACATCAATGGTTCAAAAACTTAGTAGTGTCCGTGATTGAAGACGTTGTTTGTGACAGTTGACCCCAACGTCTTTGCTTACACCGCAGCCTAAGTTAAGTTCACCGCTTAGTTCAGATTCCAATTAAACTTAAACGGTGTGCTTCGGGTTTTGGGCGAATCATTGATAGCTTTTAACAGTGTTTTGGCTTCTACTAGAGAAATTGAGAGGGAAGCTGAAACTGAGCCTTCCGCATCTTTTGTGTAGCCAAGCTTCAATAGTTTCTTCCAAATGTCGTTTGATTCCGAATCTAGAGGCAGTTGAAGCGTGCCTTTCGAAAAGTTTTTTCGCCCCGTAATCTCATAGATAGTTTGCACTGCTTTGCTGTACTGCTTTTCTTCAACGTGTCGACAAAATTGAATATTAAATTTTTTGGTATTTAATTGCTGGCGTGCGACAAAATAACGTTTTAAATCAATGAAGTGATTTCCGATCTGGCGAGCAATCGCAGCAAGGAATACTCCAGCGATGACCAAGTAATACCAATATTGACCCAACCAATTCGATAAGGTTTGAGCCCCATCGATAGAGCCTAAAGTGTTACTTAACGAGTCTAACAACTTTGCGTCACCGACTTGAAGCGTCTGCTGCTCTATAGTTAACGATTCCAGCTGATTGGTCTTTGTGTTCCACCATGTCATGGTCTGTTTTGGTAAGACAACTTTCCCTTGTTCTTGCAGGATTAACGTTAACTGTTGTTTGAGTGTCGCGGTATTGCTTTTATTCAGTCGATTAAACACGTTTTCTTTGACTGCTGGTTTGCGATACAACTCAACGCCGGAAATGTCTGGGATGTTGATCTCCGGCAGCAACATCATGTGCGAGTTTGCCACGCTCAACGTATACGTGGCAGTGATAGCGTGGCCAACTTCGAATTCGCCGGTTAACGGACGGTCGGTTGATATCGAAAGATCAGCATTTGGGCTAACAATCAACGCGTCTGTATCAATGTTACTCACGGGCTTTTTGGATGCAAAGTTAATGGGTTGCGAATGAATCACGCCCTCAATAACGATTTTGTTAGTAAGCTCTACACTAATGGGAATGCTCAATTCAGGAATAGTAAACTCGCCAGCTTGCATTGGGTACAAGTAGTAGCGTGCTTTTTGTGTAAACCACTTAGTGCCTTCGATTGTGCGTACTGAACGTGCGACTTTCTGCTCATCTTTCTTTACGACTGTGTAGGGTATATCTAAGTAAGGTAATGCCAACTCTTCTTTAAAGGGGCGGGTACTCAATACTTCAACGTCGAGTGCGACTTGTTGTTTCACAGCGACATTTTGAGCTTTTATCTCAACGTTCAGCTTCAATTCACCACCACTGACAAGTTGGTCTATGTCACTAGCACTTGCAGGCATTGAAATTAAAAGCATCATCGCTGATAAGACAGTAAACCAACATTTCAGAAGATCGAATGCTCGGACTGTCGATTTATTTTTGTTCATTGCTGTATTCCTGCTGAAATTTTTGTCTTAGAAACTTAGATGGATTCTGTCTGACTTGTTTTAGCCAGACTTGGTCAGAGATCACTAGCTCCTTCTTACTCCCTTCTTTTGGTTCGTCGTCGACCAATTTCCTATCATCAATGACTTTTTCTGAATCTTGTTTTGTCGGTGGTGTGTTCTTGATTTTCTCTATCGCAGCTTCCACAACAGCGAGGTTGTTTGTCGCTTGCTCTTCATACGTTTCGTTGTTCAACAGTTCGTTGTAAAGCGCAGTGGCTTTATCAAATTGAGCCGTATGAGCATAGCTGTTCGCGACGATCAACTTAGCGAAATCAGCCAGCTCTTCCGGTTTACCACCTTGTTCACTTGCTTGTGGGCTCAATTGGTCAATTGCGCCAAGGAAATCACCTGACAGATAACGACTGTAGGCTTTCCAGTTTGGATCATCGAATAGGGCGGCACTTTGTGCGTAGTTGCCTTGCTTGAACTCGATATAAGCGTGTTGATCGTTGGATAGCCAAAAATCATAAAATGAGTGCTTATTGGCGATTCCCCAAATCAGATTTCCTGCAATAAGCATAAGCAACAGGTGCATTGGCTTAAGTTTGGATAACCAAGGTACACGATTGATTTGATGTGTAGTCGAAGAGGCTGATTTCGTCAGGTTGTATAACTTTTGATTTACTGCCTGTTTATTATTTACCACTGAAGCGTCCACCCTTTTCTAAACCACATTAATTGGATAGGCAGCAACAAAAACAGCAACCAATAGCCCGCATCTAACCAAGGTAGGGCGTTATCGCTGACCGCAAACAGGTTGTTCTGAATGCTCTGATAAACCGCTTCAACATCGCTAGCGTCGTGAGTGAATGAAACCATTTTACCATGACCTGCTTGCGCCAGTTGGGACAGTGAAGCGAGTTGAGTTTCGGTTAAACCTGCTGTGCCATTTCCGCCGCTCTGCGAGTTTTCACCCATAGCCCACACGATCACTTGGTGGTGCTGTTGTTCAAACGCTTTAGTGAATTTTTCTATCGCTTCGTCATTGGTCTTGTCTGTCAGTATCAATACTGTTGATGGCGCTTTTGCTTGTGAAATTAGCTCGAGCGTCGGCTTTAATACCGAAGCCGGTTTGTTCTTGTTCTCTGGCAGCAAGCTTCCATCCAATACATCGAGGAAGTATCGCGTTAACTCTTTGTCTTTGGTGACAGGCATCGCGACATGAGCACTTCCGCCGTATATCACTAACCCGGTTTTTGAATCGCCGCGCAGTTCAACGAGCTGATTGATCTTCTGTTTAGCACGATCTAATCGTGACGGCTGAATGTCGGTTTTATTCATTGAATCAGACACATCCAAGGCAATCACTAGCTCGGAATTGTCTTCAAAAAATGGTGAAGGTTGTTGCTGCCACGTTGGACCCGCCATAATGAGCGTGGCTAGAACCGCAAACACCAGAAACAATCGATTAGGAGAAACTATACGAACTCTATTTTGGTTGAGAGACAGATGTTCAACCATGTTTTTAGACATGACGGGCTGCCACTGGGTGACTAAATCGTCTTGTTGAACGAGTGCGCGATAAAACAACACGAACGGAACCAGTGTTAACAACCACAATGGGCGTATGAAATGAAACTGGGTGATATCGCCCCCAAACAATGTATTGAAATCAGTCATTGGTGAGCTCCTCTCTACGGCGAATAACACGCTTTATTTCTTTCTGATGACGCCTTTGACGACGCAGATTTGCACCAAACACAATTAAGACCGCGAGTAGGTTGCTCACCAGACACACGCCAAATGCATAGTGGTGCAAGCTGTGTTTAGGACGGTGAGATAAAAGCTCGAACTCTTGCTGCTCTAGTTCGTCGATCGTTGCGTAGGCTTGTTCTAGTTGCTTTCGGTCCAAGGCATGAAACATTTGCCCGCCAGTTGCTGCTGATACTTTCTCTAAAGTAGGAAGATCCATCTTGTAGCGACCTTTGGTACTTGGGTCACCAATTGCAATGGTGTAAATCTTCACTCCATATTTAGCTGCGATTTCCGCGGCTTTGACAGGAGGCATTTTCGAACTTGTGTCATCACCATCGGTTAGCAGAATCATCACTCGTTGACGACTTTCTTCTTGTTCGAATACGGCAATTGATAAGCCAATCGCGTCGCCAAAAGCAGTTTGAAATCCGGCATAGCCAAGTTCAACGTCTTCGAGTAGCGATTGCCACACGTTAATATCTTCAGTAAATGGTGCCTGAACATAAGCAGAGTCTGCAAATAAGATTAACCCTAAGCGGTCATGCTCTCGCTGGGCTGCAAATTCACGCAATACCTGCTTTGCAATGGTTAGGCGGTCGTGTTTATTGCCTTCTTTATCGGCAAAGTCCTCTTCTGACATTGAACCAGATAGATCCAGTGCGACCATAATTTCACGAGCGGATTTCTTTTGTTCGATTGGTTCGTCTATCCACATTGGTTTGGCAATCGCGACGACTAGAGCAAGATAGCTGATAATGACCAATAGCCATTGGACTTTACGACGGCTCATCTTGACCGCGGTTTCAGAGGGCTCTTGTGAAGACACTGCAATCAGGCGATCAAAAAAGGGCACTTGAATCGCGCTTTTTGACTCTTTGTAAACAGGCAATAACCAATACACGGCAAAGGGTAAGCAGAGCAGTGCAAACGCTATTGGGTATTCAAATTCGATCATGTGACACCTCGTGATGTTTTATCCAAAGTGCAACGTTCTCCATGATGGCGTTTCGTTGTTCTTCCGTTAATGTCGCTGCTGAAGAGTAGGCGAGTTGAGCAAGTACGCCTGAGAGTTTTGATGTAGAGAACTCGGATGAAAATTGACGCTTGGTGCAATGGTCATCTAACCATTTCTCCCAATCTGTGCCGGTTAAAGGGGCTACTTCTGTACGAGGGAAGGCATACAATGCGGTTCTTCGTAGCAGTTGTGGTAGCTTTTGAAATGATGAAATTTCACCGAATTGAGCCTCCAAAGAGAGTTGCTCTAACTCTACTAAGGCAGCGCGTCGGTATGTGTTTGCTAGGTACTTTTTAATAACTAAATAGACACGATATAAAGCAAAGCAAAACAGCAACAAGAGTAACCAGTACCAGCCAGGTGCATTCGGTAGGCATGAGATACTTTCTGGCAAAGAAGGCTCAGACAAAGAGGCCATTAATGGATTCACGTTTTCTGGCTGTAAAGGTTCAAGCCCAGTGTTAGTCGTCATAGTTTGCATTCTCAGTTATTTAAATCGCGCCGAGTGCTTTTCTAAGCTGAACATCGGTGGGGTCGACTGTGTTGAACGGCAATACAGGGATTCGATATTTCTTCGCCACCGCCGTGAAATTATCGATGGCTCGAACAACATCTTTGGCGAACGCATCGCGTAACTGTGCTTCTTGGCCTGATACGGATAACTGCAATTGTCCGTCGCTAAGTACCATCTTATTAAGCGTGGCTAAATCATGTTCCAGCGGGTCGGTGACATGGCACAACACCACATCGTTGTGTTGACACAAAGCCTTGATTTGCTCTTCGCTACGCTCGTTATAGCCGTAGCCATCGGTAATCAAGATCACTAGGCCATCATGCTTAACCAACCTTTGCGCCTGATGAAACAATTTTTCGAACGAATTGGATTGCGTGTCTTGAGCCTTTCCCGCTTTTAGCTGCTGATTCTTACTCGCAATTTCATTGAGTATTTTGAGTACGTGGTTTGCGCTGCGTTGTGGAGGAATTGGCAGTGCAGTGCTGTCGTTATAAACAATCGCACCAATACGATCGGTACTGTCTATGACTTTCCAAGCAATCAAAGCTGCGATTTCTGCAGCAACTACAGATTTCATTCGACCTGTACTGCCGAAGAACATGCTGGTGCGCTGATCGACCATGACATAAACGTTACGCTCGCGCTCTTCAGAGAATATTTTGACGTGTGGCTTGCCCGTTCTATTTGTCACTTTCCAATCCATGGTGCGAATATCATCGCCAATTTGGTAGTGACGCATCTCTTCAAAGTTCAATCCACGTCCACGTAGCTTAGATACATGACGACCCGTTAACGCGCTGTTGATTGGCTGAACAGGTAAAAAGTCAAAGCCGTGCGCCTTGTATTTCAAAAGTCGCAATGCCTTCAGATTGGTATAAATATCAGGATCAAGTGTTGGTTTCGTCTCCATGGTGACCTCTCGCCGTTAAGCTACTGCAACCTGAGACAAAATCTCATCGATGACGCGGTCTGAGCTGACGCCTTCAGCAAGCGCATCGTAAGACAGAATAAGGCGATGACGCAGAACCCCATGAACCACTTTACGAACATCATCAGGGTCGACAAAGTCCTTACCGTTTAGCCAAGCCATTGCTCTTGAACATTTGTCTAACGCTATGGTTGCACGGGGGCTTGAGCCAACACCGACCCACTGTGAAATTGGTGACTCTGGGTACAACTCGGGTTGTCTCGTCGCAACAACAATCGCGACAATGTATTTAAGAACTGCGTCGCTACAGTGTATGTCGCGTAGTTGGTCACGAGCATCAAAAATACATTGAGGATCGATAGGTTCTGGTTTGTCTGTGCTTGGCTTTTCCTCACTACGAACCATCTTAATGATCTGCTCTTCGGCATTCGCATCTGGATAGTCGAGATTTATTTTCATAATAAATCTGTCCATTTGCGCCTCGGGAAGAGGGTAAGTACCTTCTTGTTCAACCGGGTTTTGTGTCGCTAAAACCATGAATAGGTCAGGCAGTTTGTAAGTCTTACCTGCTACTGTGATTTGTCGCTCTTCCATTGCTTCCAACAATGCAGCTTGTACCTTTGCCGGGGAGCGGTTGATCTCATCGGCCAGCAATAGATTGTTGAAAACTGGGCCCGGTTGGAAGGTAAGCATCGGTTTGCCATCTACGTCCTGATACACCTCTGTGCCTGTTACGTCCGAAGGCAACAAGTCCGGAGTAAATTGAACACGACCAAGGTCAACTTGTAGGGCTGAAGCCAATGATTTGATAGAACGAGTCTTTGCTGTTCCGGGTAATCCTTCAAGCAGAACATTACCATTTGTAAGTAGCGCAACCAGTAATGTGTCGACCATATGTTGCTGGCCAATTACCGAGGATTCCATTTGCTGCTTTAGGTGGTTTATAGAGTCTAAAGTTGGGTTCATTTGCTTACCTATTGACTAATTAATCAAGTGAGATTCAGGTACCAGATGGCGAAAAGATAGATATTGTTAGTTAAAGCAACTATTTAAATCACCTTTGCTAAGGGTAGTCGAAAATAATTTCGACACACGCGTTCAACATATCTTTGTAAACGACTCACCTTGGAAATACTGAATTTCATGGTCTATAAATAGGCTACTGTATTGTTTGTATTTTAATCAAGAATAAAGGTTGATAAGTAACATTACTTTGCTGCATATCTATTATACGGCGATGTCATTTGTGAATTTATGCTGCCTTGATAACATTGTTCACAAGTTGAGCGGTTAACGAACTAACTGTTCGAACAAAGACAAATGGACTATGTATTGATTTAGCGTTATCGATTTTATTAGAGGTCAACAATGAAAAAATTAGCATTAGTAGTTTTAGGTTTAAGCGCAGTTTCTCTTTCTTCTTACGCAGCTGAAGAAGTTTCAACTCTAACAGAGTTCTTCAATGCCGATGGTGAAGTGACTACCGTCGACAATTACGCGGTGTACGAAACTTCACGTCAGTATTTGAAAAACCAAGAGCTTGTTGGCGTCAATACATTCCGTCACAAACGCGAGCTAACGCCAACAGATGAACAGGATGTGGTTCGAATGAACCGAGACACCTACTACTCAATGGCAGTAATTAATGTATCAAAGGGGGCGACCGTCACGTTACCTGAGATCCCTGAAGGCAAGTACATGTCGATGGAAGTGATTACTGAAGATCACCGCATTCAGCCAATGCAATACGGTTCAGGTACGTTTGATCTTTCTACTCATAGCGGTGATCACGTTTACGTCATTGTTCGTACCGACGCGACATTCTCGAAAGATGAAGTTCATGAAATCCAAGATAAAATGAGCATTGATGCAAAAGCGGATGGCGAGTTTACTGCTATGCAAGTGGATGAGAAATCTTTTGAAGAGGTAGAGACGAGCCTTAAGATGGAAATGCCAACAATACTTAAGCGAGATGGCGCTCAAGCGACATTTGGTATGTTTACAAGCCCTGAAGATGCTTCAAAAGAGATGTTTACTAAAGAGAAATACGCAGTTGGCGCAGCTGTCGGTTGGGGAGGCGCACAGCTAGAAGATAACATCTATGAAATCTCTGGAAACTTCCCAACAGATACTTGTCATCAGGTAACTTTTGAAGACCCTAAAAACCAAGCGTTTTGGTCAGTAACGGTCTACAACAAGCAAGGCTTCATGTTTGATGATGTAGCGAATGTAAGCTCGAATACGGCTGATAAAAATGCAGACGGCACTTACACACTAAGTTTCGGCTGTGGTGATGGCGCTGTAAATAATATCAAAACCGAAAATGACTCTGGTGCGTTTAACTTAGCTTTCCGTCATTACATCCCAAGCCAGAAAGTACGCGATGGGTTCCGAGTACTTCCTTCTGTGAAAGCGATTAATTAAATAAATGATATAGTCAAATATCAATTCGAGAAGCGCGTTGTTGCCGAATGACAGTAACGTGCTTTTTCGCATTTATAGTCTTATAGACTATTTTGATTAGTGTTAGTAGGAGTTTTATATTCTGTTTCGATAATTATGTAAATACCCCCCCCAATAAATAAGCTATTACAATGAAATACCAGATATTACGTAGAAATTAATATGGACACTCTTCGAGTGATAATTGTATTTTATTTTTTTAATGTTAAATATATCTTTTTGACGAGTTGTAATTCCTTGATGATATTTAAGTTGTATTGGTTTTTATATTTATCCTAATTGTGATATCTCTTATATCAACACTTGGTTGTGGTGATTTTTAACGGGAATTGATATTGCGGAGAGCTGTATGATAATTCGATTGATAAGATTGAAAATCTAGAAGTAGATATTGGTATTAACCATTTAAATTAAAATTAAATTAGAAAGAAGGCAGTACATGAAAAAATTAGTGTTCTTAATTTCCTGTTTATTGAGCTTAAGCTTACAAGCTAAAGTCGATATGGCAGATCCCACCGCTGTCTACAGTAGTTTGGGGGCTGAAGTTAATACCGCAGGTGTAGATATGAGTGTGGGGCTTGCTTCTGGTCGACACTTGGCTTTATTGGAGTCAAAAGATGGCTTCGATAAACTAAAATTAACATATGCAAATATGAAAGATGGCCAAGGCTTCTACACTGAAGTAGGAGGGAATAGCGATGTTAGAAATGTGAGTGCTGGTTATATTATGACATTTAAGTTAGATGCCTTAGTGATATATCCAGTTGCAATGCTAGGGTATACAAATAATGAAGTGGTAGATGATTATGATATGACATCAACATTGGGTTGGTATACTCGTTATAAGTTTGCAGATAATTTCCACCTTGGTCTAGACCCTTTTTATTCCTCTCAATATGGTAGTGAATATCAGGACAGTTTATCGACTGACTTGTTCGTAGGATATCAACATGGTCGCCATAGATTCAGACTTGGTGTTAATATGATCAGCAACGATGAAGAACAATACTTTTTAAACTATAAGGTTGCTTTTTAACTCAAGACCAAAAAAATACTTTAGAGAGAATGATTATAGCGACCTTGAATATAAAGTTAACGAACAAGCTTGGGTTTTACATTTTGACACCAGTGAACATTGATAACATTTCCTTCTAACACTTCATAACTTTAATTTCATTAGTAATTAGAACAATATCGATTCAATAAGCGCGTTTATTGGCAGTGGCAGTACGCTGTTTTTCATTTAGTACCTAGATATATGCCTAGTTGTCTGCTGTGTTGAATTATCAGTGTGTGCGAAGACGTTTAAGAAATGGATGAGACTTAAACAGTTTAAATCTCAGCTTGCCTAACTTGCGTTACCTCAAATAAATCGATTAAACATTATCTGTACCTTACTGGTATTTATGTCGTTGTATCGGATCTTCAATGATTGCTCGTACCTTATGCAACAAGGCTTCTGGTCAATTAGACAAAGTATTGAGCCAACAATCGACTTATGTTTGCTTTACCTGTTGCTCATTGAGGATGTTTCATGTGTTCTCTTTGCGATGTATAGTTATTGATAAGTCATTTACTTATCGAATGTTTAAGTTTCAAATTGATGTGGGTGTCATGAAGAAAAACGGATTTACTTTAATTGAACTGATCGTGGTGATTATCATACTCGGAGTATTAGCGGTAACTGCGGCTCCAAGATTCCTCGGTATCCAAGAGTCAGCAAGAGAAGCGGTACTTGAGGGCGTCGCAGGTGCGATGGAAGGGGTAATCACGCAGGTAACCTCTAAGGCTATTATTGTCGGATTAGACCCAGCTGCTAGCAACCCAAGTGACCAAAGTAACTATGTGATCGATTTTGGTATTGGTAGTGTGGAAGTCGATTGGGGAACGCTTTGCCCTGAAAGCCGAGGGGAATCAGGGGATAAATTGAACATGCTCGATTTCCTTACCTTGTCAGATGATGACAGCTTAACGTCTGACTTTGCTAATAGGTATACAGTGGTTGGTTATGAATACCCGTTTACTACATCAGAACTTGATGGCCCAATTATAAATGTTCTTCCATCTGGATGTTATGTTCTTTACGATTCTTTCGGTGGTCGAGTAAGTGGAAATTCGTGTCCTGATGGTGGTTGTGAATGTACCGTTGAAGTGGTGAACGACGAGTGTTAACCAGAGAAGCTAAACGACTCTATTTGGAATAAAGCTTATTCGAATTAGATAAAAAAGCGCGTTATTGCCGAGTAGCAATAACGCGCTTTTTTGTATTAGCTTGTTGATTTGTCTTAGTTTGCCAATGGAGCACTTGCTGGTGGCAAGTCACGCTTCTTAATCACGTATCGTAAGCGAATTAACATCAGTGTCGCTGATACGCTCAATCCCGTCAGAATACCAATCCAAAAGCCTTCTTCACCCATCGCAGGAACAATGTGGTCTGTTAAGCCCAACACCATGCCGAGTGGTAATGCTAAGCCCCAGTATGAAGCGATAGCTAAGATCATCGGGATCTTAGTGTCTTTATAGCCACGCAACGCGCCGTTGGCTGAGGTTTGCAATGCATCGCTGAATTGGTACATCGCCGTAAACGTCAACAATACTGCTGCTGTCGCGCTAATTGCTGGGTCGGTGGTGTAAAGCCTAATGATCCATTCAGGGAACAGAAGGAACATCGCAACCGAAAGTAATGATATCAACGCGGCAACCAAAATGCCGACTTTGCTGCGTTCAATTGCGCCTAGTTCATCTTTTTCACCTAGCGCGTGTCCAACACGAATCGTGATGCCAAATGAGATACTCATCGGAATCACGTAAGTGAGGCTCGAGATGTTAAGTGCAATTTGTGCTGCTGCCACGTTCTCTGCACCAATACGGCCAATCATTAATGCGATTACCGCAAAGATGCTGCCACATACGGCGATGTTCATCCCGATAGGTAAACCTAATCTTAGAAGGTGAAGCATCTCTTTTGCTTTTGGCTTCGCGTCTGCAAAGCTGATGATGGTCTTGTAGTGGTGATGACCTTTAATGTAGGAATACAGCATCCCCGACATTAACCAATACACTAAGCTTGTCGCCCAGCCACAACCCACAGCACCCATTTCAGGGAAGCCGAATTTACCGTAGATAAGCACGTAGTTGACCGGAATATTCACCAACAGACCAACCACAGAAATGATCATCGGTACTTTGGTGTTGTTCATACCTTCACAGAAGCCATTCAAGGTGTAGAACAGGGCAATACCTGGCACACCAAAGGCTAGGGCAAAGGCATAATCACTGCCGATAGGGATGATCTCAGCGGCAACCCCAATCCATTCTAAGATCGGTTTCGCACTCACCAAGTAAGCGATAAGTAGCACACTCGCTATTAATGCCAACCAAACCATCTGGAAGAATTCAACAGAGATACTTTGAAAGTCACGTGCGCCACGGTGGTAAGCGACAACAGGCGTTAACGCCATAATCACGCCACGCAGTAGCAGCAACACAGGAATCCAAAGGCTGGTACCAAGTGCAATAGCGGCAAGATCGGCAGGGCTTACTTGGCCAGCCATTGTCGTATCGACAAATCCCATCGCTTGGGTAGCTATTTGAGTCAAAATGATTGGAACCGAAAGATGCATAAGCGCACCCGATTCACGAGTAAAAGGACGAAGTTTCGTTAGCATGGAAGTTCACAACACCAATATAAATACACGAATGATGGCAGGATGGCCGGTGTGCATTTTAGGATGTGCCTCGTTGGGCGGGCGACAATATAAACACCTTACCGTATAGGGTCAAGCTTTGAACTGAACAAACTAAATAGCGAGTAATGTGGTGTTGTTTTTTGCACTTTAATCAAACACTTATAATTTTTCTGAATCTGAGTTGTGGTGGTTCTATCTGAGGTTAAAACGGTACTAACTCTTGTTTAAATGGCATTTATATAATTAAAAGTATGCTTTTATATGTGTTAAGTCACATATTGATTTTAAAAATAATTAAACCATTGATAGTTGTTTGTTGTTGAGTACTATGTCGAACGTAAAATGCGTGTTACAAAATATTAATAAAAACAAAAATAAAAGGTTAATAAATTGAAATCCAAAACTAAGTTGCTAGGAAGAATCGACTTTGAAAGTAATTCTTTAAGGAAAGACCTTGATATCATATCTAAGTTCCCTGTGTTTGAAGAAGAATACAACGAATTTAATAGTGGTACGTGGATAAACAATTCATTGTGGAATGATGACGGGGATTATCAAAATACCCAGTACAAAGATAATAAAAACAAAGCGAAGATGACCGAACTAGGTAAGCAAACGTTATATATCAATGAAATTATCAATAAGTACTTTGACGTAGAAAATCTTAAAATGGTTAGGACGCGTAACTTAATAAATGGTCAAGTTATACCGCACAAAGATTTTATTGAATTGGGTGATAATAAGGGAAAATATATACGTGTATTAATTCCTCTTGAAACTTCGTTAACTTCTTATCATAGTGATGAAGACTACGGGGTATTTAGAATGCTTAAGGGTGATATTTGGATGCTTGATGCAAGTGTAGTCCATGCAGCATACAATTTTGGTGATGGGAACCGAGTTATTCTTTGTTTAGATTTTCAATATGATGGTGTAGATAATGTAGAGCCCTCACTTATATTCAAAGACAAATCTATTCATGATGAAACCATAGAAGCTATGGTATTTAAAAGGGCCCCCCTTCGAGAGCAAGATGTTTCAGATTTTATTTTTGATATCTCAAAGTCAATTTATAACCTTGAAGATCTTAAAAGTGCGATTTTGAAAGTATCTAGTGCTCATGTTCATCACGATATACCAATTAAAGAGACGTACGATATCCTTATTGAAGCTACGAAGTCTAAAGGTGGCGATATATATAATACTTGCCATGAAATGAAGGAATATTACACTGTTAATAGAAAGTTAGGCGAAAGATTCACTACAGTGTAGTTTTTATAGCTGGGAGGCTATCTGTGAAATATTTAGGATGGATTTTTGTTTTTCTGTGGGCTTCCGGCTATATCGCGTCTTCGATAGGATTGAGTTACACTAACCCACTTACTTTTATAACACTTAGAGTGATTGTTGCATTATTTGTTTTCGTAATTATTAATTTTTTAATATTAAGAAATAATAAAGTAGATAATAGGAGTATGGTACATGCCATGATTGTAGGAGTGTTTATACAATTTCTCTATCCGGTCTTTTTCTCTTATTCATTGGTGTCAGGAATCAGTCCTGCGATGTTGACGATAGTCTTAGGATTGCAGCCAGTTTTAACGTTAATAGTATCTAGAGATCTAAATTCGAAATTTCAAATTTATGGGGTCTTAGGTTGTGTACTCGGTACATTGATTTTTTCGGTGGAAAATTTCAGCTTGGGAACGACAAATTTTGAAAATCTTATACTTGCAATCTTGTCGTTATTAGGTGTTACATTTGGTTCTATACATCAAAAAAAATATTGTTCAAACATACCTATTGAAAAAAACATGTTGTTTCAATGTTTTTCAGCAACACTAATACTATTGCCTACAACCATTATTTTTAGTGAGTTTAAATTTGATGTAAACAATATTTCCATATCAGCATTACTTTGGCAGTCACTTTTAATTTCTGTGCTTTCATCTATGCTCCTTATAAAAGCCTTAAAATCGGGTACGGTGACTAATGTATCTACGTACTTTTCTTGTGTCCCAGCTGCCACTGCCGTAATGGCATACATATTTTTTGATTCTGTAATAACAGTAAATATGATGTTGGGTATGTTTTTGATATTTGGATGCACTTGGCTTATACAAAACCAAAATTGGATTGATGTTTTTTTTGAAAATAGAGCCAAGCAGAAAGCGTAAGTATAGGTTTGCTATTTTTTTTGCTTACTAAGTCTATTCTATAGTCGACAATGATATATTATAAAGACCACTTATAAACGTGGTCTTTTCCTATGATAGGAAATATAATAATTTTATTAAAGAAGATGACGTTGCGGGCAGTGTTAATTATTGGTTGAGTCTTTGTCTGATTATTAATTATAGTCCTTCGCGAATGGTCTATATGGCCTTTTGGGCCTTTTGTGTTTATATGAAAACTGGCCAAGGTTAAGCTACATTAAAAATGTTTAATCCAAGTCATTTAAATAAAACTGAATCACCTTTCAATGTTTCGTTTCTCAACAAGTTTACCACATAATTTTAGTCCGCTTAACGTGGACATTATATGCCCAGGTTGGATATCTTATTGAGGGGATAATGAAAGATCCAGATAGCGAGTGTTCTAAGTGGAAACTCGAGAGAATAAAGGGGCGCCTGAATTTGTTATTCGTACTGCATTTTCTGCTATTTTTGGGGTGATGATCGGTCGAAGTATTGCCCCGTTGTCTATTTTTTAGAAACAGCTTGAAGTTGGACGAAAACTACTAATGTACTAATGAGTGGTGTTTGGGTATCTGTTGGCAGACTTCCTCTTAATTTCATAATTTGGTTGTGGCGTGAAAGAAAGGATAAACGTCATACCGCTAGGTTTAAACAACACATTGAACACACTACTATGGCACCAACTATTTTTGTATACCATCACTTCTTAGCTTCAAATCTGGCAGCGTGTAAACTTCTTACTGCCACAAAGCCAACAGAAACACAAAAAGACCAATCCCAAGTGTGACTTTCAAAAATAAGCCAAGAGGGGCTCCACCTTTTGGCGCTTTGTTACAACATCCCATAATCGTTTCCTAGTCATATTGAACTCGTGAGTTAACCTTAAACCTTTCCCTTACGGTAAGGTCAATGAGTTTATAAAACTTCACCAAATTAACCTTTCTTATCGTGTTGGATTCGTTATGATAAATCCAAATTCTGCGATTAGAAGTGAGAGGGTAATGTGTTGATAGAAAGGTGGTTAGAGATTGATGGTGACCAGCTTTATTGCTTGTCGACTGACATCAAAGAGTCTCAGGAAACATTAGTGTTAATTCATGGGTTGGGTGAGTCACATTTATGTTTTGCCGACTCGTTAGATTGGCTCCCGAATTACAACTTAGTCATGTTCGACCTTTGTGGTTATGGCTATTCTCCTGCTTCAGACATATCCCATTCAACAGAAACCCAAGCAAAGCGAATATTGAAAGCTCTCGACCTATTGAGCATCAATGATTGCTTTCTACTTGGGCACTCTTGGGGCGGCGATACATCGACGTTGGTTTGTGAATACGACACGAAAGGTATCGTGCGTGGTTTCATTAATGCTGAAGGCGGGTTGCACGAAGAAAGCATCATTCTATCCCAGATTATTGCAGACACATATTCTGAACTAAGTACTGATGAATTTACGAACTGGGTGAAAGGAGAAGGTTTCTCAAAACGTTTTGCCATGGCTTGGGGACACGGAGCGGGTGTTAAGTATCTTTCGTCAGTTAGACGATGTGAGCCAGAGGTTCTTGGTCAAACCGCCAGTGAAATCTACGGGCAACATGCGACTCAAGATATCCGTGGCGTGGTTGGCTGGGGACAAATCTACGAAAACTTATCCATACCTAAAGTATATTTTTGGGGTACTGACAGCTTAAAGGGGTGTGAACGTGCGAAAGTGTTTATTAGTACGCTAGGCAATGTTTCGTTTGAGGGCGCAAACCACTGGGTGCAAAACGATCCGGCTAAGTTCTATGCAGAAGTAGACAAATTTATTACTTGTGTTAAAAGCGCACCAAAGCTTAGGTAACCATTAGCCATACTCAAACCAATATGTGTATTGCGGACCAGATTGAAGGATCTTAGCCTATCAGCTTAAAATAATTGACTATCCAACAAAAAAAAGCGAACCAAATGGTTCGCTTTTGCTTATCTAAAATCGACAAAAATTAGTCTTCGTAGTTATCGATGCTTGGGCAAGAACAGATTAGGTTACGGTCGCCGTATACGTTGTCTACACGGTTAACAGTAGGCCAGTACTTCGAGTTCTTCGTTGCTTTCGATGGGAAGCAAGCCAGTTCGCGAGAGTAAGGGCGATCCCATTCTGCGCCTGAAAGGTCAACTTGTGTGTGCGGTGCGTTCACTAGAGGGTTGTTGTCTAGTGGCCATTCACCGGCTTTCACTGCTGCCATTTCGTGACGAATTGCGATCATCGCTTCACAGAAACGGTCTAGCTCTTCTAAATCTTCTGATTCAGTTGGCTCTACCATTAGTGTGCCAGCTACTGGGAAAGACATAGTAGGCGCGTGGAAACCGAAGTCCATTAGACGCTTAGCAATATCTTCTTCGCTGATGCCTGTGTCTTCTTTAAGTGGACGAATATCGATAATACATTCGTGTGCTACGCGGCCGTTAGTGCCACGGTAAAGAACAGGGTAGTGAGGACGTAGTTTTTCCATCACGTAGTTCGCGTTCAGAATCGCTACTTTCGTTGCGTCTGTTAGGCCAGGTTCGCCCATCATTGCGATGTAAGCCCAAGAGATAGGTAGGATTGAAGCACTACCTAGATCTGCAGCTGATACCGCGTAGTCTGAACCTTGTACACCGTTTTCGATGTGACCTGGTAGGAAAGGTGCTAGGTGCGATTTAACGCCGATAGGACCCATACCCGGACCGCCACCACCGTGTGGGATACAGAATGTTTTGTGTAGGTTCAAGTGAGATACGTCTGAACCGATGAAGCCAGGTGAAGTTAGACCTACTTGAGCGTTCATGTTCGCGCCGTCTAGGTAAACCTGACCGCCCGCTGCGTGTACTTGTTCACACACTTCTTTCACTTGCTCTTCGTATACGCCGTGCGTAGAAGGGTAAGTGATCATGATGCTTGATAGGTTTTCTTTGTGCTTCTCGATTTTCGCTGCTAGGTCTGTCATGTCGATGTTGCCATCTTCATCACACTTAACAACCACTACCTTCATTGAAACCATTGATGCTGTTGCAGGGTTAGTACCGTGCGCAGAGCTTGGAATCAGACAAACGTTACGGTGAGCTTCACCGCGGCTTGCGTGGTAGCGTTGAATCGCGATTAGACCCGCGTATTCACCAGATGCACCAGAGTTAGGCTGTAGTGAGAAATCGTCGTAACCAGTGATTTCACATAGCTTCTCTTTAAGATCTTTCGCTAGTGCTGTGTAACCAGCCGCTTGATCAAGAGGTGCGAATGGGTGAATTGAACCAAACTCAGGCCATGTTACTGGGATCATCTCAGCAGCAGCGTTCAGCTTCATCGTACAGCTGCCCAGTGGGATCATGCCGTGCGTTAGTGAGAAGTCTTTGTTCTCAAGCTGTTTTAGGTAACGCATCATTTGCGTTTCGCTATGGTGCGTGTTGAATACTGGGTGAGTTAGGAACTTTGATTCACGACGGCAGTTTTCTGGAATTGCTGCAAATTCGTTTGATGCAATGTCAGAAGATAGTGCTTGAACGTCTTCTTTCACGTCGAAGATAGCGAATAGGGCATTCACGTCGTCGATCGTTGTTGTTTCGTCTAAGCTGATACCGATCTTACCTTTAAGAAGGCGCAAGTTGATGTCTGCTGCTTGCGATTTCGCGTACAGCGCATCTGTCTTCTCTTCAGAGTTGATCGTGATCGTATCGAAGAAGCTGTTGTTCGTTAGCTCGTAACCCGCTTTAGTCAGGCCAGCCGCTAGAATAGCTGTCATATGGTGTGTACGGCGAGCAATAGTACGTAGGCCTTCTGCACCGTGGTAAACCGCGTAGAAAGACGCCATGTTCGCTAGAAGTGCTTGAGCTGTACAGATGTTCGATGTCGCTTTCTCGCGGCGGATGTGTTGCTCACGAGTTTGCATTGCCATACGTAGCGCTTGGTTACCGTGAGTATCGATAGATACACCGATTACACGACCTGGCATTGTACGCTTATGCTTTTCACGAGTACCCATGAATGCAGCGTGTGGACCGCCGTAACCCATAGGAACACCGAAACGTTGCGCTGAACCGATAACTACGTCTGCGCCCATTTCGCCAGCTGGCTTAAGTAGAGCAGAAGCAAGTAGGTCAGTTGCAACCGTTACAAGAGTCTTATTTGCTTGAGCTTTCGCAATGATGTCGGTTAGATCGCGAACTTCACCTGTAGTACCAGGGTATTGAACTAACGCACCAAATACGTCTTGCTCTGGAAGTGTTTCAAGAGCGCCAACCATTACTTCAAAACCGATGTACTCAGCACGAGTTTTAACAACTTCTAGTGTTTGAGGATGAACATCGTCAGCAACGAAGAATACTTTGCTCTTGCTTTTACCAGCACGCTTACACAGTGTCATCGCTTCGCCAGCCGCTGTCGCTTCATCAAGAAGAGATGCGTTTGCGATTTCCATACCAGTAAGGTCCATTACCATTTGTTGGTAATTCAGTAGAGCTTCAAGACGACCTTGAGAAATCTCTGGTTGGTATGGTGTGTAAGCTGTGTACCAGCCTGGGTTCTCTAAAACGTTACGCAGAATAACGTTTGGAGTGAATGTGTTGTAGTAGCCTTGGCCAATGAAGGTACGTTTCACTTGGTTTAGGTTAGCGATCTCTTTAAGAGAGGTCAGCATGTCCATTTCGCTCAGTGGCGCAGCAAGTGTCATTGGTTTTTCAAGACGGATTTGTGCAGGAACCGTTTCGTCGATCAGTGCGTCTAAGCTAGTCGCGTTGATCGCTTCAAGCATTTTCTGCTGGTCTGCTTTATTAGGGCCGTTATGACGAGCAACAAACTCGTTTTGAGTACCCAGGTCTTTTAGTAATTGGCTTTGAAGTAATTCAGTCATGATATGTTCTACTTTCTCTTTGGAGCCGTGAGCTAGCCCCTAAAATTAAGCTGCTCAAAAGAGCAGCTTTATCGTAATGAGGTTACCTATTAGTCTTCTTCGATAGAGCTTAGGTATTCTTCCGCATCTTTAAGGTTGTCTAGTTCAGACGCATCAGACATCTTCACTTTAACAATCCAACCACCTTCATAAGATTCTTCGTTAATTAACTCAGGGCTATCTTCTAATTCTTCGTTGATTTCTACGATTTCGCCAGAGATTGGTGCGTAGATATCAGAAGCTGCTTTCACTGATTCAACTAGAGAGAAGCTTTCGCCAGCTTCTATTTCGTCTCCAGTGTCAGGCAGGTCAACAAACACAACGTCACCTAGCATCTCTTGAGCGTGCTCAGAAATACCGATAGTCACAGTACCGTCACCGTTGTCTTTTACCCACTCGTGGCTGTCTGCAAACTTTAGTGTATTGTCCATTGCTTATTCTCCAAAAATTTATGAGGTTTTAATTTAAATCTTAAAAACGGTTTAACGGTAAAGAGGGAAGCGTTTGCAAAGCTCTTTAACTTGCTTGCGAACACGTTGCTCAACTTCAGCGTTGCCTTCAGGGCTTTCAACTAAGCCGTCAAGAACATCGCCGATCCATTCACCGATAAGTTTGAATTCTTCAGTGCCAAAACCACGACTGGTTCCAGCTGGCGTACCCAAGCGGATACCAGAAGTAATCATAGGCTTCTCTGTATCGAATGGTATGCCATTTTTGTTACATGTGATCCCTGCACGCTCTAATGCTTCTTCAGTTACGTTACCTTTCAAGCCTTTAGGGCGAAGGTCAACCAGCATTAGGTGCGTGTCTGTTCCGCCAGTCACAATGTCACAACCGCGAGTTTGCAACACTTCAGCAAGAACTTTTGCGTTGTCGATCACTGAATCAATATAAGTATTAAATTCTGGGCCAAGTGCTTCGCCAAACGCCACTGCTTTAGCCGCGATAACGTGCATTAGTGGGCCGCCTTGTAGGCCAGGGAACACTGCAGAGTTGATCTTTTTGTTGATGTCTTCGTGGTTAGTCAGAATCATACCGCCGCGTGGGCCACGAAGTGTTTTGTGCGTTGTTGTTGTAACAACGTGTGCATGTGGTAGTGGGCTCGGGTGAGCACCTGTGGCGATAAGACCCGCGATGTGTGCCATATCAACCATTAGGATTGCGCCAACTTCGTCAGCGATTTCACGGAACTTAGCGAAATCAATAACGCGTGGGATAGCACTACCACCAGCAATAATCATTTTAGGTAGGCTTTCGATAGCTAAAGCGCGGACTGCTTCGTAATCGATTTCAAGAGTGTCGCGGTCTACGCCGTATTGAACCGCGTTGAACCATTTACCAGACATTGCAGGACGTGCACCGTGTGTAAGGTGACCACCAGCATCTAGGGACATGCCTAAGATAGTGTCACCAGGTTGAAGTAGGGCAAGTTTCACTGCGCCGTTGGCTTGAGCGCCAGAGTGTGGCTGTACGTTTACGTATTCGCATTTGAACAGCTGTTTAGCGCGTTCAATCGCGATAGCTTCTACTGTATCTACATGTTCACAACCACCGTAGTAACGGCGGCCTGGGTAGCCTTCAGCGTATTTGTTTGTTAGGCAAGTGCCTTGAGCTTGCATTACTGCTTTAGAAACGATGTTCTCAGAAGCAATAAGTTCGATTTGTTCATTTTGACGAGTATTCTCTGCTTGGATGCCAGCAAATACTGCATCGTCAGTACCAGATAGGTTCGTAGTGAAAAAACTGTCTAAGCTATGGTTTTGGTAAGCGTTCATTGTCGAGACCTTTCATTAAGCTAATGGTGATTGTTTTTATAGTCCATTAGGTCTTACGTTGATTTCTGCATCGGAATCGTTTGCGCTATATAGGTATAAATAAACGTGAATTGCGTTATAAATATACTCTTACAGCGTCTAAGCGATCGTTGTAGGGTCAATGCAGCACGAATTGTTTCCCAAAAAGTTCGGGTAAAAACAGCTCTTACAAATGTTAAATCTATCATTTGCTGCAAGCTGAAGTAGCATCTCTTCATCTAACAAGTCGATAACATAGCTCCGATAAAATCAATTTTCAACAAAAATTTCCAATAGGAAACAACTTTTCTGGTTTTGCTACAGGGAGCACGCTTTATTTCTCTGTGTGCTCTTTAATCAACAAAGCGCTTCATGCAACAATGAAATTAATAGACAGGAAGCAAGAAATTAATGAGGGACCTATGTCAGAAGACATTTATGATGAGTACCCATCTTTAACGTTGGCGAAAGAGACGTTAGACCAGAATATCGAACCACTTAGGCTTGGCCAACGTATTAAAGATATCCGCGGCAAGCTTGGAATTACATTAGAAGAGGCAAGTCAAAGAACAGGCTTAGCTCGCTCTACGCTCAGTAAAATCGAGAACGAACAGATCTCGCCAACGTTTCAAGCAATGCAGAAGTTGGCGATGGGGTTGCAAATAGACATGCCACAACTCTTTGAACCGCCAAGAAAAAAAGTGGCAACAGGACGTCGAGACTTAACCAAGGCAGGCCAAGGTAAACCGCACCCAACACCGACTTATGAGCATGAACTGCTTGCGACTGAGCTTTCTAATAAGAAGATGATGCCGTTTAAGAGTCGAGTGAGAGCACGTACTTTTGAAGAGTATAACGATTGGGTGCGTCATGACGGTGAAGAGTTCTTAATGATCATCTCTGGGGATGTGATGTTCTACTCAGAATTCTACGAACCTGTGCCTATGAGCGAAGGCGATAGCATGTATTATGATGCCAATATGGGCCATATGCTGATTTCCACCAGTACAGAAGATGCACTCATTTTGTGGGTGACAGCAAAATAAGTTAACAAACTTAGTATTTCTTATAGTGAATGCAAACGTTTGCTTTTGTTTCGAACGTTAGCCAATAGACGCGATATTGATGTGAAAATCATCAATATCGCGTTTTTGTATGTATCTATAAATTGTTTTTAAATTGTTAAATGTCACATTTTGAGCTGTTTTAATCTTGTTAAGGGTGTAAAACTCACTCAGGCTTGTTTATTATAGTGAACACGGTTTACTCATGTTGATTGAAGTTTACTGAAGTGAATTCTTAGAAAGTGAGTTGTATGGGATTTGTACAGCTATTCATATTTATAAAGCAACAATATAAGCCTATATAAAAGACAACACTTTTTACTATCTACTGTTTCTAATGTTAATCCGTATCGTTAGAAGCGACTCTAAATAGAGATATAAGCGGCAGACTCGGTTTGGAAAGCCTGCAACGCTTCATGGAGAAGAAAATGACTCAAGAACACGCTAATCAAGACCTATTAACAACACCACTGCATGCACTTCACGTTGAAGAGGGTGCAAAAATGGTTCCTTTCGCTGGCTACGATATGCCAGTTCAGTATCCACTAGGTGTTAAAAAAGAGCACCTACACACTCGTGATGCTGCCGGTCTTTTTGATGTTTCTCACATGGGGCAACTTCGTCTTCATGGAGCGAACGCCGCTGCTGTCTTAGAATCTTTGGTTCCTGTAGATATTATTGACCTTCCTTCTGGTAAGCAGCGCTATGCGTTCTTTACTAACGAGCAGGGCGGCATTATGGATGACCTTATGGTTGCAAACCTAGGTGATCACCTATTTGTTGTTGTTAACGCAGCTTGTAAGACACAAGACATCGACCACCTTACCGCTCATCTTCCTGCAGATGTAGAGATGGAAGTGATTGATGACCGTGCACTATTAGCACTTCAAGGCCCTAAAGCGGCTGAAGTTCTTGCTCGTTTCCAACCGAGTGTTGCAGACATGCTGTTCATGGACGTTCAAAAAGTTGATGTAGACGGTGTTGAATGCATCGTAAGCCGTAGTGGTTACACAGGCGAAGATGGCTACGAAATCTCTGTACCGAACGATCATGCTGAAGCACTAGCTCGTAAACTAACGGCAGAAGCTGAAGTAGAGTGGATTGGTCTTGGTGCGCGTGACTCACTTCGCCTTGAATGTGGTCTTTGCCTATACGGTCACGATCTAGATACAACGACAACACCAGTAGAAGCTAGCCTTCTGTGGGGTATTCAAAAAGTGCGTCGTACTGACGGTGAGCGTGCGGGCGGTTTCCCAGGTGCTGATATCATTCTTGAGCAAATCGCGACTAAAGACGTTCAACGTAAGCGTGTTGGCCTAGTGGGTCAAACTAAAGCTCCTGTACGTGAAGGTGCTGAGCTGTTCGATGCGGAAGGAAACAAAGTCGGTGTGGTAACGAGTGGTACTGCTGGTCCTAACGCGGGTAAGCCTGTTTCAATGGCGTACGTACGCACTGATCTTGCTGCTATCGGTACAGAAGTATTTGCTGAAGTTCGTGGTAAGAAGCTACCAATGACAGTAGAAAAAATGCCATTCGTACCTCAACGTTACTACCGTGGCTAATCTCTTTTAAGATAAACCACTAAGCTAACTGAAAGCCTATCGTTCACTTCTCTGTATTGAGATGTCAAACGTTAGGCTTTTTTGTTGTTGGAATAGTATAACCTTCTGTATTACAACTCAGTTCGGTTACTCAAAATTAGTTTATAAAATGAGAGATGTGGCCATATCGTTACAAATACTTACTATACTGTTGGTTGTGACGTGTTATGGTGGCAATTCATCATTTCTGTAAATAAGTAGTAGGGGTTACAAGGAGTTATCTATGAATGTGAACCATAAATTGAGTCCGGTTCGTAAGGCCGTTGTTGGACTTTTAGCGCCATTGATTTACACATCAAGTGTTATGGCAACGGAAAACTCGGTCGAAAGTACTCCTGACGCGAGCGTAACACCTTATATCGTGAATGGTAGTGACGCTTCAGTGACTGAATTTCCTTCAATGGCGAGCTTGTTCATTGATCGTATTGATTACGATGGTGTTTATTCTACCGGCCCATACTGTGGAGCAACCATTTTAGACCCAAAGCATATTTTAACGGCTGCGCACTGTATTTATGGTGATGAGGAGGGACAGTTATTTACTACTGTGGTTCCACAGCTCGAAGATACGTCTCAATTTCCTAATGGTAATGTTCAAAAATCGCGTGTATCCGAAGTTTACTATCGCAGCGACTACTCAAATGCGTTGAGTGATCTACTACGTAACGATGTGGCTGTCCTAAAGCTTGAAAGTGCACTTAATATAGATTCAGTGAACGATGTTGTTAAGCGCCCAAGCTCCGACGGTTACCGTAGTTCTTTGGAGATGTTTACCGCTGTTGGTCATGGCGATACACGTTCAGGGTATGACGCTACTACCTTATTGCAAAAAGCATCTCTTAATTACGTAGACAACGCGACTTGTGCAAATGCCTTTATTGATGGTTCGGTATTAACGGATAATCAAATTTGTTTTAATGGTGACTACAGCGTATTTACTGGTCTTTATAATGGTACTTGTCAAGGTGACTCTGGTGGTCCAGTCTATTGGAAAGATGGTGCTGACTATCGACAGGTTGGTATCACGAGCTTTGGCCCGGACACATGTGGTGGTAATTCTGCGGTGACCTCTGTATTTACAGAAATCTATGATTATAGAGATTGGATCGATAGCGTTATTGCAGGGAATGAAACCGCTAAGTTTGTTGCAACAGACGCCAAACGAACGGCTTATGTCAATGCACGTACTTCGTCTGGTTCTGGTAGCAGCGGGGGGAGTGTGTCGTTTGGCTTACTAGGCGCATTGATGTTACTAGGTGGGTTTAGAAGAGCTACCTCTCGTTAGATTGATTCCTCATGTTAGTTAAACAAACAGCCAGTCATTCAATAATGATTGGCTGTTTTGTTTTGGTCTGGTCTGTTTGTTTAAGCCGTTGAGAGTTTTGCGCTACTCGTTGATACTAATTGATTAGACGCATAATTCAGTAGATGCTTTTCTACTGTATCTTTCGATAATCTCATCCATCTCTTTTATTGCATCATTGATGCTTTTGATGCCACCTTGCGCGACACCTTTTTCGCTTGGGTTCAATGCAGAAAAAGCCCGTTTTAATTCCTTATCTTCCAACATGTTCCCGTGCAACAACACTTCTTTGTAGGTGAGTAGCCTATGCTGTACCGCGATAATTTGACTGCGGGTATTCTCTGATTCTAAAGCGTGCTTTATGCAAGGAAATGCCAATGTATAACGATTCGCAATTTCCAATTTGACGTCTTTGTTATTCGCAATTTGCAATTTTTATTATTTCCCAACACTTGAGTAATCAAGTTTGTTAGCCTGTACGTTCACGACCGCTCTAAGTGTCAAAGTTTATGAAACGTAACGTTTTTTAATGATCGAATAATATGCCTTTAATGGCGTATGTAAACCGTTGCGAGTCAATATGGTCTGCTTCTTGCTGAAATTAGGTCATAACTGTCTATTGAGGATAAGCTTATGTCACAAGAACCCATAATAATGGCGCTGATTGATCGCAGAAAGCTCGCCAATTTGTCGCAAGAAAAATTAGCCTCAAGTGCGGGAATGAGTTTAAAAACCTATCAAAGGATTGAACGTGGTGAAGCTGACATCAAAATGTCTCAGTATCGTTCTATCACCAGAACCTTAAAAGTGACGGATTTGGATGTCGTGCTTGATATTGTTGGCGCATCACAAGCTACAGCAGAAGATGTTGCAGCGGTCAGTCGTTTACTGACCAGCGAAGAGAGAATGTTGTTGATCAAACTGATTTTGTCGGTCAAAAAACAGCCGTAGCGATTTGGTCTAATAGGTATCGTTTTTGCTCAAGCAAATAGAGTTAAAACGGTTGTTTGCTAGGTGGTGTGTTCACTGATGACATGAAACTATTATTCTACTCTTCCGCGCAGTTGCTTGGTGGTACTTCTTTGCTTTTTACCTTCTAAACGTCTTTTCTGAGAGCCACGCGTCGGCTTAGTTGCTCGTCTTACTTTTTGAACCTTTGTCGCTTCCAGGATCAGTTCTTTCAAACGCACCAAAGCATCATCACGGTTTTGTTCTTGAGTTCTATACTGCTGCGCCTTAATGATAATCACACCATCTTTAGTAATGCGGCTATCTTTGTGTGCGAGGAGCTTTTCTTTATAGAAATCAGGTAGGGTGGAGTGCTTGATGTCAAAACGTAAATGTATCGCGCTCGATACTTTATTGACGTTTTGGCCGCCGGCTCCTTGTGCTCTGATCGCAGTTAGCTGAAGTTCCCAGTCTTGAATCGAAACAGAGTTAGATATTTGTAACATAAACATCCATTTTGAACGGTAATATGGGGTCATGATACTGAATATTGGTTATGGTATCAGTAATTTTCTTAAAGAGTGGTAGTAGTGATGAAAATAGATTTAACGGCGTATGAAGGATTAATCTTTGATATGGACGGTACGTTGATCGATACAATGCCAGCACATGTCAAAGCATGGCAGCAGACGGCAGAAGAGTTCGGCTTTCACTTCGAAGCATCTTGGCTGCACAGCTTAGGTGGAATGCCGAGTTATAAGATAGCCGATGAGGTGAACAGTAAATACGGCTTATCGCTCGATCCACAAGCTGTTTCAGCGTTTAAGATGGCATCATTTGCCGCTATTGAAGATAAAGGCGATATCATCCCGTGTACTCATTCTCTACTGTTAGAAAATCTAGGAAGTAAGAAGATAGCTGTCGGGACGGGGAGTCAACGTAAAAGTGCGGAGCAGCTATTAGATAAAACGGATATCCTGAATAAGCTCGATATCCTAGTGACAGCAACAGACGTTAAAAACCACAAGCCAAATCCAGATACTTTCTTAGATGCGTGTTTTGGTATGGGATTACAACCAAAGCAGTGTGTTGTGTTTGAAGATACCAATCTTGGTAAGCAAGCCGCTCATGCCGCGAACATGGATTGTGTTCTTGTAGTTGAGGGGAACAAGTTAGAATTTTATCCAGCTCCAAGCTGATCGGTTGCCTAGCAAGGAGATGCCATTGTCTTTTGCTAGGCTATTTCGCTCATCTCTTTGTCTAGGAACAAGCATACGTTGTTTCTACCTGCCGCTTTAGCTTCGTATAACGCTAAATCGGCGCACTTGTAATTAAGTGCTGGATCATTTGTTACGTTAGTAATCCCACCGCTCACGGTGACCACGTTGTCGAGTTCAAGGCTGACAGCGACTCTCAGCCTATTTAGAACGTATTCTGCTTCTTCAGTTGTTGTGTGAGGTAGAATTACGCCAAACTCTTCGCCACCAATGCGAGCGACGAAATCAGTTTCACGGCATTCACGTTGAAGTACTTGAGCAACTGTTTGAATGACTCGATCACCATAATCATGCCCAAACCTGTCGTTTATGCGTTTGAAGTAGTCAATATCCAAGATGGCTAAACAAGATTGTTCGCGAGTAGGGTAACGATTAACACGAGAACACTCATCTCGAAGTTCAAGGTCAAACTTTCGTCTGTTCCAACACCCAGCTAATGCATCTTTCTCACTTAGGTTTCTAAGTTTGTTTTCAAGTTCTTTGTGTTTACTGATGTCGACAAATGACGCGACATAAAACTGAATTACACCTTTAGAGTCTTTAATGGTTTGGATGCGCAGTATTTCAGTGATCAAAGACCCGTCTTTGCGGCGGTTGACCACTTCACCTTCCCAAACTCCGGTCTTAGTGATAATGCTCCACATTTTGATGTAGAAGTCTTGATTGTAGCGGCCAGAGGCAAACATAGATGGTTGTCGGCCTTTTACATCTTCTAACTCATACCCACTAACACGAGTGAACTCTTGGTTTACTTTGATGATTCGGTTGTTTCTGTCTGTAATGACTAAAGCAGACATACCATTCATGGCGGCCTTTGCGAGTTGGCTATCTATGCTGTTTTTTTTATGGTTTCTGTTCCACAGAACAAAGCCTGCGGAGATCATCGAAATTAGGAAAGATAAGGTGATGATCTGAACGAAAATCGCTTGTTTTTCTTGTCGGTATTGGCTGTTAAATTGCTGGTTTTCAATATGAAGAACCATGTAAATAGGGCCTTCAAACTGCTTTATCTTAGGGCTGATGTCGGAGTGAAAATACCAATTCTTACCATCAAAATAGCTCGATGATGAATTGCCTTGAATATCTTTCCACAGAGCAGGGTATAGCTTTGCGTATGTTTTGTCGGCGCGCGACTCAATCACATGGCCAAATGATTCAGTCGGATCTGGCCCCATAATGACATGCCCGGTTTTGTTGAGAATGACTGGGACTGCTGCTGATGTGCCAATCTGGTAATGTAATCGCTTATAAATCTCAAGCATGTTCAGGTTCGCAATGAAGTAACCAACAATACTGTCGCCTTCAGCTACGGGGGTCATAATTCGAAGTGCAGGAATCAAAGGGCGGACAATTTTGCCGTTTTCGATTTCAAGATCAATGCCTTTAGAGCTGACATCTCCAATCTTTAATTTTTTTAGTGCCTGATAATAATCACGCGAAGATTTATTTTGCAGTTCGTTATCCGGAACTACCGTGGCTTGGCCGTCTTTGTAGTTAACACGGTAGACTTCGTTACCATCTAGATCTAGGTAGCGTAGCTGAGAATAGTATTTTTGGCCACGCGCTAACATGACCCAAAGATCTTGTAGTGTTTCTTTGTGGATGAGTGACGGATTTTGAACTGCACGAAGTAACGTTTGAGAGTCTGCAATAGAAGGGACAGAGTTAGAAATTTGCTCCACGATAACGGCGAGTTCATGAAAGCTGTATTCAATCTGATTTTGGCTCGATTGCTTGATATTTAGCGTATGCTGAGCTTCAACTCTGTCAAATTCAGAATTGATATACAGGGCAGGGACTAATCCTAGAGCGAATATGGTGCATAGAAATTGGCTGACTAGTTTTTTTATACTCGTATTCATCACTGTCCTTAAAGAATCAGCGCAATACTATATATTTTATAGGGTTTTTAATGTGATCTTGCCCCAGAACTTAAGATAAGATGCGCATATAACGACGATTTTAGTGCAACTTTTTGCACTAAAGCTTGATTATTGAGCAATCACTTCGTATTAAAATCATTGCTCAATTGATCGATACAGTCTGTAATCAGAGCCAGTTAATCGCGATTTTTCGCAGTTTATCTAGCTAAGAGCATCTAGCTCAGGCCGATAATATTTCCATTACTATCAATATCTAATGACATGAAAGCCGGTTTGTCGGGTAGGCCAGGCATGGTCATTACATTTCCGCACAGCGCGTAAATAAAGCCGGCGCCCGCACACAGTTTTAGCTCTCTAACGGGTACGTTAAACTGAGTTGGTGCACCTTTTATATGTGCTTCTGTAGAGATCGATAGAGGTGTTTTTGCCAAACAAACTGAGAGGTCGCTATAGCCGTGTTGATTAAACTCAGCCAGTTGTTTTTTCGCCAGTGGCGATAGCGAGATACTTGCTGCGCCATAACCGACTTCAGCGACAGCCATCAGTTTTTCTTCTATGCTTTGCTCCGAGTTGTATAAAGGCTTAAATTCACTCTCACTTTGGCATGCTTTTACCACGGCATGCGCCAACTGAGTCGCGCCTTCGCCGCCTTGACCAAATGCTTCACTCACTTCAACGCTAACGTTTGAATCAAAGTCAGTGATCATCTGTTTCAATGCTTCTAGTTCTTGAGCTGAATCTTGCGGGAATCGGTTAATCGCAATAACTGTCGGTACTCGGTATTGCTTTACGTTATTGATATGCCATTTCAGGTTCTCAAAACCCGCAATAAGCGCGTCTTGGTCATCACTAAAGATTGACTCTGGTAACGGAGTACCCGGTCTCAAATCGTATAAACCAGAATTGGCTTTTAAGCCACGCAATGTTGCGACAACGACAGCACAATCAGGCTTCTTGTTGGATGCTTTTACTTTGATGTTGCACGCTTTCTCAAAACCCATGTCTGAGCCGAAACCACCTTCAGTTACAACAAAGTCACTCAGCTTTAATGCTATCTTGTCGGCAATAATGGAAGAGTTACCGTGGGCGATGTTTGCGAAAGGCCCTGCATGTATGAGGGTCGGTACGCCTTCTAGGGTTTGCATCAATGTAGGCTCGATAGAGTCCTTCATTGTCACTGTCATTGCGCCCGCTACGTTGAAATCATCTGCGGTCAATGGCAAGCCTTGTTTATTGTAAGCAAGTACCACTCGTCCGATACGCTTTCTTAAATCTTGAAGATTATCAGCTAGAGCAAGAATAGCCATCAGCTCTGAAGCGGCTGAGATATCAAATCCATCTTCTCGCTCAAAGCCATTAATTGTTTTGTCTGCTTCGTTCTTGCCAACCGTGATCATGCGCAATGCGCGATCATTATGGTCGAGCACACGCCGCCAAACGATTCTACTTGGGTCGATATCTAGTGCTTTTAAGCCTGAGCGCACTTCAAAGGCTTCTAACCCTTCACGCTGTTCATGATACAAACGCGCATCAATGGCGGCAGAAGCGAGGTTGTGAGCGGCCGTCACAGCATGAATGTCACCCGTCAGATGTAGATTTAATTGCTCCATAGGAGCGACTTGAGAGTAACCACCACCCGCAGCGCCACCTTTTACACCAAATACCGGGCCCATTGAAGGTTGGCGAATGCAGGCCATGGAAGATTGGTTAATCTTTGCGAGGCCTTGTGCTAATCCAATAGTGGTGACGGTTTTGCCTTCACCAAGAGGCGTTGGTGTGATAGCCGTTACCACGACCAATTTACCATCTTGTTGGTTGACGAGGCGTTCAAGTGATGTGAGAGACACTTTAGACTTGTATTGCCCTAATGGCTGATGTTCGTTGTGGTGCAGGCCTGCTTGCTTGGCAACCTCACTGATGTTTTTAAGGGGAGTAGAGCGACAAATATCAATATCAGACAGCATATTTGATCCTTATATCAGAACCGAAAGGTGGTACGTAAACGTTTGCGTGGCGATGGTACTGTATAAATTTGCCAAGTAAAGGCAAACCACACGAATTATGTGCTGGAAAATGACAGATCTCAAGAGTCATTGCGCGAGATCAAATCTTAAACGAGCAAAATATTCGAACAGATTACCCTCAGCTGCAGTTATATTAGTGTCGAATAAAAAAAGGGCTGCATATGGCAGCCCTTTAGGAAAAGGTAATCTAGTTAGGCGCTAACCTCAATCAGTCAGCAATCCAATATGGTCGGTTAACGATCCCAATATGTTTCTTCTAAGCTATCTTCGCGTTCAGGTAGTGCACGAGAAAGGCGAGGAGAGTGCTGAGTCAATACTTCGTAGCTTACACGGTTTGCGTACTTACAAATTTGAGACAGTGAAGAGTAAGTTAGACAAGCGTGCTCGTGTTTCTCAGAGTTTGGTACATTCACGTGGTGGTAGCTGTTTGCTGCCATGTCGTGTAACAGTGCTGAAAGTGCACCATCACCAGCACCATTTGTGTTCTTAATTTCAAGTGGGCCACCGAGGTAAGGGCCAATATGAGAATACACTTTTACTGGGTCTTTGCAGTCTTGCTTACGCATAGCGCGGCTAAATTCGTATTTATTGAATTCAGGGATATTACCCGGTAACAATGGCAGTGTGGTTTCGCGTTTCGCTGGCTCGTCAGTGTAACCTGCCATGTATAGGCCAATAGGACCTGCAGTACATAGAACTAGGTCAACCCACTCAAGTGCTTTGTTAGCAGCTAGCAGAGGATCTTTTTCGCCTGTTAGCGCTTCACCTTCGTCTTCGTTCATCGCGACGATGGTTACGTTTTCTTTCAGGTATTCTTGCCACCATTCAGCGTTACCTTCGATCACATATTTAGTACCAAGCGTAAGTACAACAGGCACATTGTGTGCTTTCGCATATTCAATCGCTTTTTGTACCGCTTTTGGCATCGGATCTTCAGGTTTGCCACGCATTAAGTATGACGACACAACCAATGCAGAAGCTTTCTCGAACACTTTTTCAGGAATGCTTTCTGGAAGTAGTTGGTTCATGTGGCCTTCATTGATTGCAAACGTACGTTCGCCATCTTCAGAAATCAGCGTGTAGCAGCGACCAATTGGACCATCAACAGTTTGAAGGTGGTTTAGATTCATACGAGAAGAAGTACGGCACAGATAACGGTAGCCGAATGAGCCAACTTCAATCTTCTTAGACATAACGCCAAGCAGTACAGATTTGCTGTCTGCAAGTACAGAATAGTTGTGCAGTGTGTTGCCGATAGTATCGCCAGGGTATTGATGCGTGATCAAACCGCGCGCAACTAACTCTTCATACAGCGCATCTGCTTTACTTTCTTCCAATACCAGTGAGTGACCTTTACTCAGCTCGTATTTTTCTAGGAACTCGTTGTCAACACGGGCCTCGATATCAACAATCGTTTGGCCAACACCGACAATCGTTGCGCGGTGAAGCTTAGGTGTTTGTTGAATTTGGTTGACCAACGGATCACGTGCGTGAGTTGGAAAGTAGTGCTTAGATTTACGCTGTCCAGGAAACTTCATATGAAAAATACAGTGAAAAAATTTTGCCGCATGATATCACATTTTGTTTCTGTTTCTTTCATTTTTATTACATTTTGAATCACCTGCACAATGAGTGTACAGGTGAATAGTCTTACTTTGGCTTGAGGCTATTCAGCGGGAACAAGCGTTGCTGGATCTACGTAAGCCTCTGTACCCCAAAGCGGAACAGTTGAAAGGCTATGTTTGAAACTGCCTTCCGTTTCTTTGGTGGTGTAAGACAAGTAAAGCAGTGACTGATTCTCTGCATCGTAGATACGACGGACCTTCATTGTTTTAAAGAAGATACTTTTTGACTGCTTGAATACCACTTCGCCTGATTTGCTCTTGTCTATTTGAGCTATCATTTCTGGTGTAATTTCACCTGTTTGGCGACAAGAGATAGAGCTATCGCTTGGATCAGAGAGACTTAGGTTTGCTTCGATTGATGCGATATGACAGGTAACACCTGCGATCTTATCGTCATCTAATGAAGACATCTTGATATCCTTCATGGTGAAGAAACCCAGTGAGACGTCGCCAACCTCATTGTCTGAACAGCCAGCTAACATTGTGATGATACCTGCTGCTATTAAGGCTTTTTTCATAAGAAGTCCTTTTTATTTATATAGTTCTGTTTACTATAAGGATATTGAAAGCTTGAGTACGAGTGTAGAGCTTTTCGTTAAGTTCTTAAAGGGTGTTGTTGGATGATGAAAAAGATGAGGCATTTAAAGTACTTGTTGGCCTTGGTCATGCTCTGTATGCTTTCTGCTTGTAGCTCGGCACCTCAGCCGACCCTATGTCTTCCAAATAGCTGCGATATTTGGGGATACTAACCGTAGGTACTAAAAGAATGAATAACGAAATACCTGAAATAGCACATAAGAAAAATCAATGGCTGTTTAGTCAGCTCGACATTGCTTACCCCGCAAAAGAAAGCCTCCTAGGTCGTGAACTTTATCAAAGCAAACTCCCATCCAAGTCATACCAACTCCTAGCTCAAGATCAAACGCCTTCCCAAATAGATGAACTGCATAAAGTCGATTTCCATAAACTGACCGTTCTGTTCTCGCTTAACCAAGCCAGTGTGTACCAAGATGAAGCCGAAAGGGCGCACATGCTTGAGTTCTTGAGCCAAATTATGCTGTCTGATGATCATGTTTTATATATTGGTACTCAAAGTGGTGAAGTGGTGGCGAGTGCAATTGTCACAGCAGTGGAAGGTTCGCTGTTGATATCGGACGTGGTTGCTGGGAGTGGTCAAAGTATCAACGACTTTGCTAAGCAGTTACACGATTTTTGGGTACAAGATCATGCTTCTTGCGATAAAGTGTGGATCGAGAACTAAAGATTCTTTGAGAAAGCGTTAATCTAAGTACAATACCCCATCTTATTTAAAGGGTATTGTATGTGCAAGCTATTGATATCAATCGCTGTATTGTGTATTAGCGCTTATTCTTCACTCAGTTTTGCTAACGACTGGGATATCAAACGCATCCTAGTTTTACACTCATACGAACCTTCTTACCAATGGACCGCTGATTTCCAAAAAGGGATAGACAGTGCGTTCAGCCAATCTCAAACCGAAGTTAAACTCTCGATCGAGTATTTGGATTCAAAGCGTATCCATAGCCCTGACTACTACGGCTCTCTCTCGAACTATTTGAAAGTTAAATATGCTGGTTACGAATTTGACGGTGTAATTGCTACTGACGATAACGCAGCCAATTTCCTTGAATCATTAAGCACTTTAATTGATCGTTCGACACCAGTGGTGGCCGTTGGGATTAATGACACCAGTACAGATATGTATGCAGTATCTGACAGAGCAACTGTGCTTTACGAGAACGATCAGATAGACGTAAATATCCAGCTGATTTCTAAACTAAGACCTAATCTAAAGAATCTCTATTTCATAAATGATTACAGTGTCACTTCTGAGCTGATCCGCAAAGAAATGAATATCAGGATGGCCAAATTCCCAAATATTAATTTGGTAGAAATACGCGATCTATCACTCGAGCATACAAGCCAATTTTTGAAAGGAATTTCTGCGGACGACGCAGTTTTACTTAGTCACTACAACACCGAGTTGAAACAAGGTATCTATCACACTTATCAAGAAATTGCGGACACTTTGTCTACGGCAAGTGCAGCTCCTGTGTTTGCTTTGTGGCAGTTCTACATTTCAGGTGATGTACTCGGTGGGTATGTTAACCATTCACAAAGTATGGGTGAAGAGGCTGTCGATGCACTCGATAAGTACCTTCCTCTTGGTTTTACGACACCGTTGACCCCCGGAGACAATAAACGTTTTGTATTTAATTACCTTGCAATGAAACGACACGGGATTAGCACAAACGCTTTGCCAGATGAGGCTGTATTTATTAACGAGCCTTCATCTTTCATTCGCAAAAATTTTCAGTTGTTATTGGGTTTATCGCTGGTGATTGCGGGTTTGAGCCTGATTATTTTGATGCAATTTGTCACCTTGCGTCAAAAGAAAGAACTCGCGAAAAAGAACAAACGAATTTTAAAACTTCAGAAACAAACGCTAAATATTCAGAAAGATATGATTCACGTTTTAGGGGAGGCGATTGAAACTCGCTCCGGTGAAACCGGTAATCACGTTAAGCGTGTTGCTAAACTATCGGCATTGCTTGCTAAGCAACGTGGCTTAAGCCATCGTGAGGTCGAAATGATTGAGATCATTAGCCCGATGCACGATGTGGGTAAGATTTCAGTCCCAGAATCAATTTTGGATAAACCAGGTAAGTTAACCGATCAAGAGTGGGAAGTAATGAAACTTCATACTACTGCAGGTTATAACTTATTAAAGAGCGGATCTGGCGATATTACGAATTTGGCTGCAATTATTGCTAACGAACACCATGAGCGTTGGGACGGTACTGGATATCCTAGTGGTAAGGTGGGGGAAGACATTCATCTGTTTGCTCGTATCACGGCAGTTGCGGATGTGTTTGATGCGCTACTTAGTACTCGTTGTTACAAAGAGCCGTGGCCATTAGAGATGGTTGTCGATTTGTTCGAGCGAGAAAGTGGCTATCAATTTGATCCTCAGCTTACTAAGCTTTTATTGAACCACTTACCAGAGTATGTTGCTATCCGTGATTCGTATCCAGACACAGGTAGTATTGAGCTGGTTCCTATGCCCGTGACCGAAACTAAAGTTTCGAAAGAGTCGACTATTATTTAACGGTCTTTTTCTCATTTATCTTCGTTCCATGCTTAGTCATCTTGATATAAATAGGTAATTGAGCGGGTTCTTATATCTCTAGTTCATCTGCCTGTTATCCTTCGTACCATTCTCTATCGTAAATTTATATTTTCAACTGCAGTTGGGCTAACTTTGTATACCTATCAAGGCTTGACTTTATAGAAACCTTGTCAATTTGGTGAAAACTGTTGCTTATGCTGAGTCATAAAGTGATCAACTGCATATTTCGCGAAGTGAAATAAGCTTGTGTCGGTAAAGTGTTACCTTAATCATCTCGACATTTCACATAACCCTATAGGATAAGGCATTGAATTCAATGTGAGTGAGAGAGCTATGCGGTTAGAACAGACTAAATGTGTAATTTTCGATTGTGACGGGACACTCATCGATAGCGAAAAGCTATGTTGCCAAGCCTTGGTGAATGTATTCTCTGGCTTTGGGGCGAAGTTAAACGTTATTGATTGCTATGCCCACTTTCAAGGTGGAAAATTGGCTGACATCTTGATGGATACACAAGAACGTTTAGGGTTATCTATCTCGATTGATACACTTGAACCACTTTATCGCACTGAATTAGAAGCACTGTTCCAACGTCATTTAAAGCCGATGGATGGTGCTATTGAGCTTATTGAATTTCTAAAGAGACAAGACATTGAGTTTTGTATCGCTTCTAATGCACCGAAATCTCGAGTGGAATCTTCTTTAGCAATGACCGGAATGCTCGACGACTTTAAAGGCAAAGTGTTTTCTGCTTTCGATGCTAATAGTTGGAAACCAGAGCCTGATCTTATTATGTACACCGCAATGAATATGGGCTTTCTACCTAATGAGTGCATCTATGTAGATGATACTTTGAAAGGAATTGAGGCGGGTGTTCGTGCGGGTATTCAATCGTTTCGATTACGTCCAAGTATTGATGAAGCAGTCGTAGATCCCGAAGCCGGCTCAACAGAGCTAGCAGTTCAGGATATCTACAGTTTGGAAGAGATTTCGGTTTGGATTAATGGCAAGCACTGCTCAAGTGGTGGTATATCGAATTCTGCAGCTTTGGTGGGGTAGAGCCTAGTGAAAGGCTGATTACCTTACTAAATTGTTTTGTGTGGAAACCACAAGATGCGCAAGTGAACTTTTCTCCACTTTCTGAAATTAGATATTCGTCGTGTTGGCATAAAGGGCATGTAATATCGTCGGTGTTTGGTGCTTCTGTTTTATTCATTATGTGTCACCTGCAGCAAGAGGGTAAGCGAAAAAGACCCGTTCAATTAGATTACCCCTAAGCTCGAATATTAGACAGTTCTGACACCTCATAATCTCCCCTTTGCGACAAACTTCATGGTAATGATAATAGAATAGTTAAATATTATACGGTTTGATATGCTGGTATGGAGTACTGTAACTTTGGACCATCCCGTGAAATCTATTGCTCTGTTATTTATTGTCTTTGCCCTAACGGGATGTAAGCAACAAACTGCTATATCGGATTCTGACGCAACTAACCCCATTCGTAGCGTCAAATACATAACCACTGTCTTTCAATCACATACGCAAACTCGTGAGCTTAGCGGCATAGTGCGCAGTGCACAAACGTCTCCTTTGAGCTTTCAAGTGGGGGGAACGGTCAGTGAGCTTACTGTTTCTAAGGGGCAACGTGTTGAAAAAGGGCAAGTGCTTGCTCGACTTGAAACGAATGATCTGGTGTTTGCGTTACGCAAAGCAAAGGCGTCATTAGGAGCGGCAAAAGTCGCTAGGTTGCAAGCCGAAGATAAGTACCAACGTTCTGCAAAATTGAGTATTAAAGGCTTTGTATCAGAATCTGAACTGATCGCAATTCGCGCAGACTTAGATGCTAAGCAGCAACAAGAGAACCTCGCTCAAACCGACTTGTCGAATGCCGAGCTGAACTTAGAGCGTGCCAAACTATACGCGCCATTTTCGGGTCAAGTCACTCAGCTATCTGTTGATGAATTTACTAAGGTCAATTCTGGGCAGAAGATCATTGAACTGGTTAACGATTTTGTCTACGAAGTTGATTTATTGGTACCGGAGTCATTGATCTCTGAGGTTTATTTCGGCGAAGAAGCTAAGGTCAAAATCCCTGCACTAAATGACGGCCTATTAACCGGCATCGTCTCCGAAATTGGTGCCGTGGTTGAAAGAGGTAATGCGTATTCGGTGACATTACAGCTGAGTGAGCCAAAGGTTGAATTGCGAAACGGCATGTCTGCTGAAATTCAGCTCAATATTGGTACTGAAAATCATGGCGTTGTTTTACTTCCTATCGATTCATTTAACTTCAACGATCGCGATTCAAGCTCAGAGAGAAACAATGCTGCAATCTTTGTAGTGAATCCAGAACGTCATGTGATTGAAAAACGTTATGTTGAAATTAATCGCAGTGTCAATACTCAAGTTGTCGTGATCGGAAACCTTTTAGAGGGTGAACATGTCGTCACTGCGGGCATTCCTTATCTTTATGAAGGCCAACAAGTCACTTTGTGGGAAGGCTTGTAAGTATCATGCATAAAATTACTGAACTCGCCCTGAAATATCATAGATTTACGCAAGTGTTCTTGGTAATGCTTTTTGTTATAGGCATTAGCACCTTTAAGAATGCGCCAAGCAACGAAGACCCGGAAATTATAATTCGTAGTGCTGTCGTTATTGCACAATTCCCGGGTATGTCACCAGACCGTATCGAGAAGTTCATCACTAAGCCCTTAGAACGAGAAATCAAACAGATCCCCGAAGTAACAGAGATAAAGTCCTGGTCACGGACTGGGGTTACACAGATTACCGTTACCGTTCATGATAAGTACTTCGATCTACAGCCTATCTGGGACACGCTTCGAAATCGTATGGACAGTATGAAATCAAGCTTACCAGATGGTACACAAGGTCCTTTTGTCAACGATGAGTTTGGTCGTGTTTATTCGTCTACGATTGCTCTTACTGGTGATGCTTTCGATGACCAAGAGTTGAGAAAAACGGCTGAAGCATTACAGGACCGATTAAGTAGTGTTCAAATGGTGTCGCAAGTTGAACTCTATGGCGTTAATGAAGAGCGAATTTGGGTTAACGCACGAAGTGGTGCATTGGCCAACGAAAAGTTTCAGTTTCGTCAGATCGTATCGGCACTTCAGGCTCGTAATGTTGTGTTACCCGGTGGTTTAATTGAAACAGATACTTTGCAAATCGAGATTGAACCTACAGGCAACTTCAACAGCATAGATGAGATTCTCGATCTTGATTTGATCGAGCGAGAGTCCGGAAACTCGGTTTACTTGAGAGACTTGGCCGACGTTGAGCGTGGTTATGAAAACCCATTTAATACACCCGTTTATTTCAATGGCAGGCGCGCGATTGTCATTGCTGCGTCTATGGCGTCAGGTAGCCAAAGTGATGCTTTTGGTGCTGAAGTCTTGGAGTTTATTGAATCTGCTCAAGCTGAACTGCCGTTAGGTATGAATTTAGAGCTCGCGACTTTTCAACCAGAAAAAGTTGATGAGGCAGTGAGTTCCGCAACCAATAACCTAATGCAAACCATTGGTGTCGTACTAGCCGTTGTGATGGCGTTTCTCGGTGTAAGAATGGGGTTGATCATTGGCAGTATTGTTCCGTTAACCATACTCCTTACCGTTATTGGGATGTCGATTTGGGGTGTTGAACTGCAAAGGATGTCTATTGCAGCGATCATTATTTCACTCGGTTTGCTGGTAGATAATGGAATCGTAATCGCAGAGTTCATCAAAAGTAAAATGGCTGAAGGTGTCGACCGTGTTGAAGCGGCAGTCTCGGCATCGAAAGCCATGGCAGTTCCGTTGTTAACGTCATCATTGACGACGATATTGGCCTTTATGCCCTTGTTATTGGCCCAAGATGTTACCGGAGAGTATCTACGATCTTTGTCACAAGTGATTACTGTAGCGTTATTGTCTTCGTGGTTTCTGTGTTTATTCGCAACTCCGGTTATGTGTGTTTGGTTCATGAAACCAATCAAACAAATAGCACATGACGATAGGCAGCGATCGCTTTCTCGTTTTCATCTAGGCTACCGACGCTTTATCAGTACTATTTTAAGCATGCGCTTAGTCACTTTGGCCGTGGTGCTGAGTATCTTTGCTGCCTCGATCTATAGCTTCAAGTTCGTCACTGTACAGTTCATGCCAGGCTCAGAGCGAAATCAGTATCTCGTGTTTGTCGACCTTCCAGCAGGGACTAAAGTTGAAGAGTCTGAAAGGGTGTCCGCGAGACTTGAAGATTGGTTGTTGGATAACGAACAAAACCCGAACGTCACCAGTACTATTCGATATGTAGGAGACGGTGGGCCGCGCTTTTTCTTAGCACTTTCACCAATCGATAGAGCGCCTAATCGCGTTTTTATGGTTGTTAATACAACAGACTACAAGGCCGCGTTGGCGATGGTTAATAAAACCAACCGTTTTATTGTCGAACAGTTGCCAGAAGCGAGTGGGCAAGCCAAACGAATGTGGTTGGGGGGAACTGAGTTGGGATTGGTTGAGTACCAAGTGGTGGGTAAAGACATATCGACCATCCAGCATATTGCAAAACAGATTGAGTTAACCTTGCGACAAGTACCCGGCGCCGTTGGAGTCTCGAATGATTGGGAAAATAACGTCCCTAAACTTATTCTCGATATAGATCAAGCTCGAGCGATTCGTGCTGGTGTGAGTAGCCGAGACATAGCCACAAGTTTAGACAGCTACTTGCGTGGTAAAGAGGTCACCAGTTTTAGAGAAAATGAAAATGTGATTCCAGTTATCGTTGGTGCAGAAGATAAAGAGAAAACCATCGACAAGCTCTTTACCAAACAGATCGTATCTTCAACTAATGGTGAGGCTTTGCCGCTTATTCAATTTGCCACCATTAAAGCAACCAGTGAACCTTCGATCATTCGTCGTTTTGATTTACAAAGAACGGTGACTGTTAGTGTGAAGCATGAAAGCTTACAAGCGAGTGAACTTAACAAGTTGGTTCAACCTAAGCTTTCTCAGATTGAGCTTCCACCGGGCTACCATATAGCGCTAGGTGGGGAACTTAAGGGTGCAAGTAAAGCTAATGGCGCTTTGTTTGGGTATTTGCCCCAGTGCTTCGCTGTGATGATTTTGTTGTTGCTGCTTCAATTCAATTCTATTCGTCGACCGCTGATTATACTGCTGACGATTCCACTGTCTTTGATTGGGGCTGTATCGGGCCTATTGATTACTAGCGCGTATTTCACGTTTCCTGCGATGCTCGGTATTTTCAGCTTAGCGGGGATCATTATTAACAACGGAATTGTGCTGATTGATTGCATTGAACAGAATCGTAATAACGAGATGAGTGTACGTCGCGCCATTATTGAAGCTTGTACGAGTCGCTTTAGACCTATTGTTATGACCACGCTAACCACCATACTTGGACTCGTGCCGTTAGCGGTTTCTGGCGGTGAGTTTTGGTATTCAATGTCGATTGTGATGATTTTTGGAATGGTAGTCGGCACTATTCTGACACTCGGTGTAGTGCCTGTGCTTTATAGCTTATTCTTTCGAGAATCAGTGAAAGAACCCAATAAGAGAGGGCTGGTGTTGCCCGCTTACTGAGTCAATTCACTAATTAAGCTAGCTCTGTGGGCTTACTAATTAGTTAAAGAAAAAGGACTCATTTGAGTCCTTTTTATGTTGCCATACTTAGTTTTTAGGTGCCATTTGACGAAACAAAACAGATTGAGCTGAATGTTAATCCTAATTAAGTGCGGTATCGCGCCAACGTTTGAGACAGAGAAACCGATGCCTCTGTTAGCCTAGATACACCATTTGACGAGTTTTGAGCCACTTCTTTAATCACATCAGATTGACTGCGAATATCGTTAAGTTCTGCTGCAATGGTATTGGCTACGTTGCTTTGCTCGTCTGCCGAAGTTGCGATTTGAATACTCATATCCATCAGCGCTTGAGCTGAATCTGCAATAGAGTTTACATCGTGACCAATGTCTGAAATCAGCTGGCTACTGGTTTGCGCTTGATCAACCGTTTGTTCGGTGATCTTCGCGATATTTTGGCTCTCTTGTTGTAAGCGCTCAATCATCGCTTGGATCTCTACCGTTGCTGACTGAGTGCGACTTGCCAGTGTTCTTACTTCATCAGCAACGACAGCGAAACCACGTCCTTGTTCGCCTGCACGAGCCGCTTCAATCGCGGCATTCAGAGCAAGTAAGTTAGTTTGCTCTGAAATAGCGTTGATCGTCGTGATGACTTCGTTAATTTGGCTTGTGTTTACATTCAAGCTCGTAACAGAAGAAGAGGTTTGCTCAATTAAAGCAGAAAGAGTCGTGATCTCTGAAATTGCTTGTTGAACCTTTGCGTGGCTATCGTTGATCTGCTGTGCGTCTTGTTCAGTTTGCTCTGTTGAGCGTGCAGAAATGTTAGATACTTCATTCGCTGAAGCCGTCATCTGATCCATTGCAGTAGCAACAGAATCTAAAGATGCGTTCTGGCTCATGATTTGAGTCTCACTGCGCTTCATCTCTGTTTCGAAAGAAGCTGACGTTTCACTTAGGGTTGCTGCACTGTGGTTTACGTTGTTGACTAACTCACTAAGGGTGTCCATTGAGCGGTCAAGAGCACAACCAATCGTTCCAAACTCGTCTCGGCCAGGGTGGAAGCCAAGGCGTGATGTTAAGTCACCATCACCAATCTTTTGTGTCGTTGAATAAAGAACCCAAAGTGCGCCGCCTAGGAAAGTCGCTACCCAGTAACAAAAAAGACCAAAAGGAACACACCATAAAAAACTGAGTAATATAGAGTAAAGTGCTTGCTGCTTTTGATTCTGTATATCTTTAGTTGAAACGGTAAGTGAGTAGTAGTTACCATCCTGTGCAAGTGCTGTTGCAGTCACCGAACCATTGTTTGAAAGAGAGGTTTTTTGAGGGCTGCTTTGTTGACTAACAGAGCGAAGAGAACCGGGGGAGTCTGACGCTAATAAAATGCCTTGCAGTTGATGTTCAACCTGCTGTTTAGCACTAGTATCGATTTGTTTAATTGTGTTGACGTAGTTGAGGCCAGCAAGACTTGCCACTGCGGCGACAAAGATTAAGAAAATGACCCAAAACTTGTCGTTAATAGACATTTTAATAAACAGTTTGTCTATCGTTCGAAATTGTACTTCTTTCATAAAAACTCCACGGTAAATCCTTTACCGTGGACTCTAAATAACCGACCCTAATAAAAATGTGATATCAATCGACTAATTGTGAAAATTAATGATACCAACATATCGTTTATGAGATCTCAATCAAGTATTTTTGTGCGGTATGGATTTGTTAACCTAGAGAAGGCAATAGCCCTACTGAAATAAGGACTTGAACCGCAATGATAAACACGCCAACGCTACCTGCTAAAAACAGCGCTTTGCTTCCACCTAACACTTGGTACGTCGCTTCTGGAGCTTGAGGTTTAACTGAGAAGTCAGTGTAACGGACCTTGTATACCATGACTGTCGGCAAAAGAATCGCGAGTACTGAAAGTGCAATGGCTGCATAGCCTAATGCCATTATGAAACCTTGTGGGTAGAACAGGGCAAAACCTAATGGCGGTAAGAAAGTGATAGCGGCCGTTTTAACACGTTTAGCACTGCCTAGTTTCTTGCTTAACGAATCGCCCATGAATTCAAATAAGCCCAAGCTCACGCCAATAAAAGAAGTCAGCAGTGCAAGATCCGCGAATACACCGACGATGACGCTTAAGTTTGATTGATGAACGGTTTGCGATAGTGATACTAAAAGTGCCCCCAAGCTTGTATCGGACAACAATTGTTCTTGGCTAACCACACCCAAAGTAACACTCTGCCAGAAAACGTAGATAACTAATGGTAGGGCAGAGCCTGCAATCATAACCTTACGTAAAGAACGAACATCGCCGTCTAGGTATCGAACAATAGATGGGATACTGCCGTGGAAGCCAAAAGAAGTAAATACAACAGGAATCGCTGCAACAATCAAACCTTGCTGTAAAGGCATGCTTAATAGGTACTGAGATGTAATGTTTGGTGCTAGGAAGCTGAGTACTAGTACCATTGCAATCAGTTTGAGTCCGAATAAAACACGGTTAACTTTATCAACACTGTGAGTACCAATCGTAACAACGCCGGCAACTAATAGGGTAAATAGTAGTGTGGTGATTTGACCATTGAGTTCGATACCCGCGATATCCGAAATACGTTGGTTAAACTGCGCACCACCGCCCGCGATGTATGCAGCGCATAGCGCGTAAAATAGGAACATAACAGCGAAGCTCGCAATCCATTTACCTTTTGTTCCTAAAATGGTGTGAGCTAAAGTGTGTAGGGTTGCGTCAGATTCTGCAAATTGGTGAAGCTCTACCATTAATAGAGCCGTAAAGGCCATTAATGCCCATAAACCAAGCATCAAGAAAAGTGAAGTTGAAAAGCCAATGCCTGCAGAAGCAAGTGGAAGGGCGAGCATGCCAGCACCGATGGTTGTGCCTGCAATGATCAAAGTACTACCAAAAACCTTTGATTTATTCATTGTATATAATTCTTTACGTTAGGGGGTGTTTTGATTGTAATTCTTCTAGCTTAAGCGCATAAACCCAAAGAATATCTCGATTTTGAAGTATTCTGATTGAGTTTAATGCCAAATGCAATGCCTAATGTAATTAAAAATATCCACTGTAAATTTATACTTACACATAGAGGGTGTAACAGCATTGAACTGACCAAAGCAAACGTTTGACCATGATCGGCTTCAAAATTTGTAGAGTAATTTGTTGTACTTGGTGTAAGGTGGCAGTACATATGTCGTTCGCGTATACCCCTTTAGCGTAAAAAGCGCTAATGATCGCGAGTAGCTTCAAGCTATGAATATGGAATGGGTAGAGTAGAGTGCTTTCATCAAAGTGACATAATATAAGTCCAAGATGGTGCACTAGTTAATCGGACATCATGTCCACACTAAGGAATAGAGGGGGCACTATGAGTGACCAATCTTACAATGACGAAAGTCTTGAGTTGTTAGATGCTATGGAAATTGGCATCGATTTATCTGACTATGAACAGACGGTTAAACAATTAGCAGAAGAACTTTTTAAGTCTTCAAACTAGGCGTTACCTGAACTAAAGGTTTCTGTAGTTCAACGTTCTCAAATTAAACAATTCTTAAACTGAGCAAATCTCATTCGCTCACACGTCATAACAAAGCTATCCTCATTAAAGTTCGCGAAGATAAACGAGTACGTTTACCATGTTACTTAGTTCTCGATACTTTAATGAGGTTCAATGAACTTTCTCGCACACCTTCACATCGCCAAGCATTGTAACAGCAACTTAGCAGGTAACCTGTTGGGTGATTTTGTTAAAGGCGACCCCAATAAACAGTATTCGGATTCACTTTCTGACGGCATTAGGCTTCATCGATTTGTTGATAGCTATACTGATCGTCATGATGTATCTCGTTCTGCTAAATCGCTGTTCTCAGACCAAACACGACGCTTTGCGCCTATCGCACTCGATGTATTTTGGGATCACTGCTTAGCCAATCATTGGGCTCAGTTCTCGCAGCAGACATTAGAGCGTTTTTGTTTAGATAGCCATCAACAGATCTTTGAACATCAAGAGCTGCACTGGCCTGAGAATTTCATTACGATGCATCAAAAAATGGCAGAACAACGTTGGTTGGAAAGCTATCAGGACATGTCATCTATAGAGGTGGTATTGCAAAGAATGGCACTGAGAAGGCCTAAGCTCGGTATGCTCGAAGCATGTTACGATGACCTCGAGCGTCACTATAATACGTTGCAGTGTCACTTTGTTGAGCTTTATCCCAACGTTTTAGAAGAAGCAAAGCAGTTTAATGCGCTTCAAATGAAGAAAAATCAAAAGGAAAGGTAAACAGCGTAATGCAGGTTTGCTACAATCCGCGCCTATTTAATCTTTGAGCATCATACTATGTCTGAATCTACTAAATCTTTTAACCAACTAGGATTGTCTGAGCACCTTCTTGCTACGCTATCAGAGCTTAACTTTACGGCTCCAACCAGTGTTCAAGAACAAGCGATTCCATTGGTATTAGAAGGCAAAGACGTACTGGCTGGTGCTCAAACGGGTACGGGTAAAACGGCTGCGTTTGGTTTACCGATTATCCAAAGATTAATCGAAACAAAAGACAACGTTATTCCGAACCCTAAGCTCGTTCGCGCGCTTGTGCTAGTACCAACACGTGAACTCGCACAGCAGGTGTTTGACAACCTCACTAGCTACGCGAAGGGCACTGAAATTAAAGTGGTTGTAGCGTACGGCGGCGTTAGCATGAAGGTTCAAACGGATAACCTACGCGGGGGTGCAGATATTCTTGTTGCTACACCTGGTCGTCTTATCGATCACATGTTCACTAGGAACATCATGTTGAGCCATACAGAAGTACTGGTGCTAGACGAAGCAGACCGTATGTTGGATATGGGGTTCATGCCTGACATCAAACGTATCCTTTCTCGTATGAATGAAGTGCGTCAAACGCTGTTCTTCTCTGCAACGTTTGATAACAAAATCAAAGCGATTGCACATCGTATGATGCAGAAGCCAAGTGAAATTCAAGTTACGCCAAAAAACAGCACCGCTGAAACCGTAACACAGATGGTTTATCCGGTTGATAAATCGCGTAAGAGTGAACTTCTGGCTTACTTGATCGGTTCAAAGAACTGGCAACAAGTGCTGGTATTCACTAAAACTAAGCAGGGTACCGATGCGCTAGTAAAAGAGCTTAAACTAGACGGCATTAAAGCGGCATCAATCAATGGCGATAAGAGCCAAGGTGCGCGCCAAAAAGCATTGGATGATTTCAAATCGGGCAAAGTGCGAGCGTTGATTGCAACGGATGTAGCAGCGCGTGGTATCGATATTCAGCAACTAGAACAAGTTGTGAACTACGATATGCCATTTAAAGCAGAAGACTACGTTCACCGTATTGGTCGTACAGGTCGTGCCGGTAACAGCGGTTTGGCAATTTCATTGATGAGCCAAGACGAAGCCTACCTATTGGGTGACATTGAGCGACTACTGGATACACGCTTGCCTCAAGAGTGGTTAGATGGCTTTGAACCAAGCCTTGAAAAAGACCTTGCACCTGATCGCAGTGGCCGTAGCAAGAGTCGTTCATCGGAAAAACGTAAGATGAAAGCAAAGCTTAAGATTCATCAAAACCGTGGTAAAGCGAAAGCACGTCGCTAATTCTTTTGGTGGTTGATGCTTATCGCTTTATTGACGTGAAGGCATCAATCTAATCCAATATAAAAATGCCCCATTACTGTCATTCAGTAATGGGGCATTTTCGTATTAAGCATTGAATTTGAAGCAGCGTCTTTAGTGTTTACTTTGCTCGTGTTCGCATTTCCACACGCAAGGTACTTCATAAACTAGCTCTTCAATCGAACTTGGATTCAATACCCATTCATCACTGATATTGAACGTATTGATCATTTGCTTGTTGAACAGTTGCCAATGTTTTAACAACGCTTCTTCCGGTGTCGATTGCATGTCACCTTCATTCCATGTGCTTTCCATGAAAGGGGTTAGGCATACCGCTCCGTGTGCATACATAATCATTTGCCATTTAATTTCATAAATGTTGATCAAGTTATCTGGGTTCGCATCATTATATTCTTCTGCCAACATATTGATTTCTTTTTCGACATCACCAACATTGTCGATAAAGTAATCGACCAAGTTGTCTTTTTGGCGCACAGAGTCAGTGATAAGTTGCATTGGCTTACGTGAATGAATCATGTTGCTAAAGAGGCGCATGCTAAATAGATAAATAGTAATACTCGGCGCAACACCTTTTGGTAACTCTTCCATAATTTTAGCAATGTAAGACTGAAAATATTCGTGTAAACAATCACTTATGGAGTGCCAGATCTTTTCTTTGCTACCAAAGTGATGGCGAATAAGGCTATGCGAGACGCCGGCTTTTTCACTGATGTTTCGCAGTGAAACGCTATCATAACCATGCTCACAGAACATTTCCGCAGCAACACTCATGATCAAAAATCGAGTCTCTTCAGCGTCTTTTGCGCTTCTTCTACCTTGTTTCTTTTCTGTCATCTTCATTTCACACATTTACCTGATTACCACATTCTACACTGTTTTTACTGAAATAAAAAATACTGCACAGGTGGAAAGTAAAGCTTGAGAATTATTAAATATTAAATATACTGCCCATCTGTGTAATAAATCATAATAATTAGATGGAGAAGCATCATGCAATCCAAGTTGTCTATTCAAGCCAAGGCGGGTAAGCAGATAGGACTGGCGTTTGCTGCACTATTACTCGCAAGCTCTTTGACCGGATGTAATAAGGTTCAGTCAGAAGAAACGGTTCAAGTTGTTAAGCCAGTCAAGCTGTTTGAGATCCCTCAGCAGACGGATATCGAGCTTGATAGCTTTATCGCAAAAGTGGATGCGACCGACCGTGCCGCACTTTCATTCCAAGTGGGTGGAGATATTGAAACGTTCTCTGTTCGTATGGGACAAGAGGTGAAGAAAGGCCAAGTACTCGCTGTGCTAGATGCAACGGACTATCGTATTGCGGTTGATGCAGCCCAAGCAAAATTTGATCTGGCGAACAGCCAATACAAGCAAGCGTCTGAGCTGTACTCGAAGAAGCTTGTAAGCACGGATTACTACGACCAAGCCGTAAACACCTTTACTGCCGCTGAAGTTGAGTTGGACCAAGCACAAACAAACCTTGGTTACACCACATTAGTTGCTCCATTCGATGGCGTGGTATCGATGGTGTTTGGTAAGCAATATCAGTTAATCGCTGAAAAACAGCCTGTACTTAATATTTTGAATCACAGCGAGATGGATGTGACTTTCTCTATCCCTGTATCAAAGCTTGAAGACCGTTCTATCCAAGACCTAACTAGCTCATACATGTGGGTTGTGATGGATAGCCACCGCGGCATTCGTATCCCAACGCGTTTTAAAGAGATCTCAACGCAACCAGACGAAGACACGAACAGCTACCAAGCGGTTGTGTCTATCGAGAAACCTGAAGGTATTAATCTGCTTTCTGGTATGACGGCACAAGTTGAAGTTCAGAAAAATAAGTCGGACTACGGTATTGGCATTGTCGATTCAGCTTGGCTAAGCAAAGAAGCAGATCACGGTGAACTGTGGCGCTACAACCCAGAGTCTCAATTGATTTCTAAAGTACAAGTCACCCTTGATGGTCAAGGCAAGGTTATTGAAGGCCTGTCTTCTGGCGACTTAATCGTAGAAGCGGGTGTCGATGTGTTATCTGATGGGCAACAAGTAAAAGCTTGGTTACGTGAGGGCGGTATTTAATGAACCTTTCCAAATTATCAGTTGTGGTTGTATCTGCGTTATTGCTTCAAGCCTGTAACAATGAAACCAACCACCGTGAGCAACCTTCACTTTTGGTTTCAACCTTTGAAGTGGGTGCGCCACTGACTGACCAATTCAGAAGCTTTAATGGACAGGTGATGCCTGCAGAACTCACACCATTGGCATTTAAGCTTGCTGGTGAGATTCAACAAGTATTGGTTGAAGCTGGTGACAAGGTAGATAAAGGTCAGCTACTGGCGACCTTAGACAACGCGACATACCTGCAAGATCTTACAGACGCTAAATCTCAATTCAAATTAGCGAGTAAGCAACTGGCACGTGGTTCTGAGATGTTTGACAGCAAGATGTTGTCGCAATCGGAACACGATCAACTGACCGCTAACTACAAACTGGCATCGGCTAATTTGGCTGCGGCAGAACGTAAGCTGAGTTACACAGAGCTTTTAGCGCCATTTGCTGGCACGGTTTCAACAGTCGATAAGCAACGTTTCGAAAACACAACACCGGGTGAAACGTTACTCAGCGTGTACCAGAACGACAAGGTGTATGTGCGAATTCAAGTATCAGATTCGATCTTAGCGTCTATCAGCCCAGATATGCGTTCGAACAGCTATCGACCTGACGCAACCTTTGGCGGCCACTCTGGAAAATACGCTCTAACGTATCTAGAGCACACTAGTGAACTGCACCCGCAATCTCGCACCTACGAGTTTTGGATGCAGATGCAACAACCTAGAAGTGAAATTCTGCCGGGTACCAGCGTTACGGTAAATGTCGATATGGCAAAAGCGGGCTTGAGTGATGTTCAAGGTTATCAGTTGCCGATGACGACGCTACAAGCAGGCGCTGAAGCGAACCAATTTTACGTGTGGAAGATGGAAGACGGCCAAGCATTCAAAAGTGAAGTGGAAGTCGACAAGATCAGTGGCCAAGGCGCACTTATCGCGCATGGCGTCGAACAAGGTGAGTTACTCGTAAATTCGAATCTAAGAAAACTCCGTGACGGAATGCAATTGTCAGGAAAAGCAGAATGAACATCGCAGAATATTCAATAAAGAACAAAGTAATCAGCTGGCTGTTTCTAGTCATTTTGGCCATTGGCGGTGTGACGTCTTTTGGTAATCTATCCCGTTTAGAAGACCCAGCTTTTACCATTAAAGATGCAATGATTATTTCAACTTACCCTGGCGCTACGTCTATGGAAGTTGAAGAAGAGCTAACTTATCCGCTTGAAAAAGAGATAAGACAGCTTCCTTATATCGACAAGATCACTTCGACATCATCGAATGGTATGTCTCAAATTATGGTCAGCATGAAGATGGATTACGGTCCAGACGAGCTACCACAAATCTGGGATGAAATGCGTCGTAAGATCAACGATCTACAGCCAACGCTACCAAGTGGTGTTAATTCCGTTCAGATCATTGATGATTTTGGTGACGTATTTGGTGTGATGATCATGCTGACCGGTGATGGCTACGATTACGTTGAGTTAAAACAGTATGCTGATTACCTCACACGTGAAATCGAACTGGTTGAAGGCGTAGGCAAGGTAAGTATCGCAGGCGACCAACAAGAGCAACTGTTTGTTGAGATGTCACTGGAACGTTTAGCCGCATTGAACCTAGATATGTCGACGGTTACGTCACTGTTAGCACAACAAAACAGTGTGGTATCGGCAGGCGAGGTGATGCTGAATGGTCAAAGCCTAACGATCAAGCCTAACGGCACATTGAGCACGGTTGAAGAGCTAGAAAATCTAATCATTCATGGTCGTGATACGGGCAACCTGATTCGTTTGAAAGATGTCGCTGAAGTGACTCGCGGTATTCAAGAAAAGCCAGGCAATGTATTAACGTACAACGGCAAACCAGCAATTAACTTAGGTATTGCGTTCTCTTCAGGCGTAAACGTCGTTGAGATTGGTAACGCGCTAGATGCGGAGCTAGACCGATTAGAAAGCATTAAGCCTGCCGGTGTGGAGCTGAATTACTTCTACAACCAAGCACAAGAAGTAGACAAATCAGTGGCTGACTTCTTAATCAGCCTAGTTGAAGCGGTAGCGATCGTTATCATTGTGCTGCTGTTCGCAATGGGCTTACGCAGTGGTTTGATTATCGGTTTGGTTCTTCTATTGACGGTATTTGGTACCTTCATATTGATGGACTACAACAATGTCGAACTGCACCGTATCTCACTGGGTGCTTTGATCATCGCGCTCGGTATGCTGGTGGATAACGCGATTGTTGTCGTTGAAGGTATATTGGTTGGCTTGAAGAAAGGTAAGACCAAGCTTCAAGCAGCAAAAGACATTGTGACACAAACGCAATGGCCACTATTGGGCGCGACCATTATTGCTATTACCGCTTTTGCACCTATCGGATTATCGAAAGATGCAACGGGCGAGTTCATGGGTTCATTGTTCTGGGTACTGTGTTTCTCGTTATTCTTGAGTTGGGTAACAGCGCTAACACTAACGCCATTCCTTGCTGAAATGTTGCTTAAAGAAGAAGACAAAGTCGATCAGAACGAAGACCCATACAAAGGTATTCTGTTCGTTATATTCGGTGCATCTCTGAAATTTGCATTGCGTTTTAGATGGTTAACTGTCGTCAGCATGATCGCTTTGCTAGCGGTGTCTGTGGTTGGTTTTGGTAAGGTGAAGCAGCAGTTCTTCCCACCATCAAATACGCCGATGTTCTACGTAGACATGTGGATGCCAGAAGGTACGGATGTACGTGAAACGATCAAGCAGACTGAAAAGGTTGAGAGCTACATTCGTCAAGAAGACGACGTAGAGTTTGTAACCACAACGGTTGGGCAGGGCATGCAACGTTTCGCTCTGACATACCAACCAGAAAAAAGCTACGAAGCGTACAGCCAGTTACAGGTAAGAACCACTGACCGTGACACCATGTTTAAGGTTCTAGCGGAGTTAGACAAAAACTTAGCGAATGAATTTGAGCAACCAACGTTCCAGTTCAAACTGATTGAATTCGGCCCGTCACCAGCTTCAAAGATTGAAGCGCGTATTATCGGTGCTGATCCTCAAGTATTGCGTAGCATTGCCGTTGAAGTCGAAGACATCTTGCTTGCCGATCCAGGCTCACGAAATGTTCGTCACGATTGGCGTGAACGCACTAAAGAGCTAGTGCCACTGTTTAACGAATCAAAGGCTCGTCGCCTTGGCATTTCAAAAACTGATCTGTCTGAGACGTTACAAATGGCATTCGGCGGTTACAACATCGGTTTACTGCGTGATGGTACTCATATGTTACCTATCGTTGCGCGTTTACCAGAAGAAGAGCGTTTTGACTTTGAATCACTGAACAATGTGAAGATTTGGAGCCCATCGCTACAAACTTACATTCCAGTTGAGCAAGTGATTGATGGTGTAGAGCTTCAATGGTCCGAACCACTGATTCAACGTCGCGATAGAAAGCGTACACTAACAGTACTGGCTGACCACGACGTACTTGGTGAAGAAACGCCGGCTAGCTTATTTGCTCGTGTTAAACCAAAGGTAGAAGCATTAGACCTGCCAGAAGGCTACAGCATCAGTTGGGGTGGTGAATACGAAAGCTCAAAAGATGCACAAGAATCTCTATTTGGTTCATTACCAATGGGTTACTTGCTGATGTTTATCATCACTATGCTTCTATTTAATTCGCTTCGTAAGCCACTTGTGATTTGGTTTACGGTACCACTTTCTATCATTGGTGTTTCGATTGGTCTGCTAGGGACTAATATGCCATTCAGCTTCACGGCATTCCTAGGTCTACTGAGCTTAAGCGGCATGATCTTGAAAAACGGTATCGTACTGCTTGACCAGATCAACACTGAACTCTCAACAGGTAAAGACCCATACTTAGCGGTTGTCGACAGTGCGATTAGTCGTGTACGACCGGTATCTATGGCAGCATTGACGACTATCTTGGGTATGATTCCCTTGGTATTCGATGCATTTTTCGGCTCGATGGCGATTACCATCATGGCAGGCTTAGGCTTTGCTACAGTACTAACGCTAATAGTAGTACCAGTGATGTTCGCTATTCTATATAGAATCAAACCGTCCACTGCGGGTTATTAGGGAATGATATAAAACAGATTCTTTTAAGCCAGCCCAGTCAATTTTGACTGGGCTTTTTTATGCGCGTGATTTTACGCAACATCGATTTAAGTAAACATCTGCATGCAGAGAAAACGATGTGAAAACCGCTACACGAACAAAGAACTTCGTTAATAAAGGAATGTGTTCAGTAACAGGTATTAAAAAGCCGCTAACCAGTGGCTAGCGGCTTTAAGAAGAGTAAGGGCGGTTTTAGATTGCTAAACGGATATCCAACTCAATCGGTTTAGGCATCGCTAGATGGTAGCCTTGGTACATGTCAAAGCCCAAGCTTTGCATTGCCGTGAGTTGATGCTCTGTTTCAATGCCTTCGATGACAGTCTTAGCGCCGATTTGCTTCGAGAGTTCTAGAACTAATTCCATTTCTCGTGTGTCACCTTGCTCAAAATCTAACATCACTGAGCGATCGATCTTAATGATATGAGGATTGATGTGGCGGACGCGTTGTTCTGTTGATGCTTGTGTTCCGAAATCGTCGACCGCGATTTGAAAACCATTCTCCGCAAGAGAGAGGGCTGCATCTTTCAAGCGCTCTTCACTTTCGGCATTCAGTTCGACCAATTCCATCACGATCTGCTCACATGAAAGGTTCAACTCATGAAGACGTTTTGCCAGAAGGCTGTCACTGACCTTTTCTGCAGCAAATAACTCACCAACGTTTGGAAGAACATTCAAAAACAAGTCTAAATGGCGGATATTCGATTGTGCGAAGTTACGGATATGGATAGCGCGACTCAGCCTTTCTACATTGATCTTGTCAGTGCATAAGGTATCGTCGGAATGGAAGAAGTGATCAGGACGAACAACATCCCCTTTGCTATTCGAAATACGCACCAAAGCTTCAACGCCTATCTGAGTCATTGAACTGTCAAATATAGGTTGATAGACACTTCTAAGTGTTAAGTCTTGATATTTCGCAATAAACTGCATATCGGCATCCACAGATATACAGCTAATAAATTCACTTCTGTCTGATAAAATCATAGTCGCTAATAAAGGTGTTTATTTAATGACGAAAATATACGTCATGGCTGTCACAATATTGACAGGTGTAAGTAAATTGTCAATTAATAAAAAATCATATGTAGGGTCAATAATTAAATAAAGATAATTAACGAAAAATCAGCATGATAAATGACATTAGTCATTAAATTTACTTATCATTCGCTGTGTTTGATAGTTGCTGTGAATTTAATGGCTAAGTAACGTCTCTCATATTAACCTCAGCCAATATAAGGCTATAACGCTGATACACCAGCGAAAAGTAGGGTTAAAGGCTTAGATTGTGGGGGAATGTCAAAGTTACAAAATGGAGGGACTAAGAGAGTTACACAGAAATGATATCTATCTCTCAAAATCGAGACGACGAGTACAACAACTATTAATAATTAAAACAGAAGGTTCGAATAATTAATGAACAGGGAATGAGTTTTCTTTTATAAAATATTGGGATGAAGGTCTAACAATTTACTTTAAATATTGAATGAAAAAGTTGACCCGTATTATCACTGCCATTGAAGTACCGCATAAAGTTGCAGGTATTTACGAACCAATTGTTGATTTACTGACCGTTTGAGTGGGTGGCCGAATTTAATAAAGCAAGGGCTGATTCTGAAATTGTTATTTAAATCGGAAGCGAATTGAGAATCACTCTCCCTTAGAGTGATGCCTTGCTGGCTGTATTCCGTTATCTCGTCTGGGAGTTCTCCCATCCACCAATGTAACAACTCACTACTGTTTTTACTTCGGCTTATCCAATGGTCGGAGACAATGATCAAAACGTCATTGGGCTGAATTGCGAATCCATACTCTTGCTGCCAGTTATGAATGTCTAACATCAACTTTTTACGACACGTTTTTCCCGCGCTCACCATATGATGGCTAATCATCCAAACGGTACCGATTTCAGAAGAGATTCGGAAGTGTCTAGGGTTTTCACCAGAAGAGAGCATTTCGAGTGGGCTGATGTTGCTTGCATGGTTAAAGCTAACAAAGGTGTGTTCCATTCGTCGGGCAAAGGCTTTACCGATGTGATGCTCACTGATCCCTTGGTTGTGCACCGTAGGATAATGACGCTCACAGAGTTTTAGACAATCGTCTTGAAACTGATTGACGCTTTTAATCACGAGATCTAATAACAATGAAGTCCCTTATACACAGTTACTATCTTATTGATGGGCAATAGTACGGTAATTAATGTGTCATTACCTATTGCCAAAGTGCGAGTTCTTGATCCCTCTATCAAAATTAGCGATTGCGGAGCGATTTTATGGATAGCACTGGCACTTCGCGGGTCTGTATTCTAAATTATGAGGAATTCTAATCAGTTAGAAAGACTATCTTTAGCTGCAAAGTTACAAGTGAGCTAGCTAGATTATAGTTTAGTCAGCTGTTCACGATGGATTTATTTACTCTTTACTTGGAAACATTCATGACAATTCAACTAGATTCGAAGCAAAAGTCTGAGCTCACCCATACTCTACAAAAATACCTGCAAGATGAACTCGATGTGGAGCTTGGCCAGTTCGACACAGAATTCTTGGTCGACTTCATAAGTAAAAAGTTTGGGGCGGTTTATTACAACAAAGGGATAGAAGACGCTCAAAAAGTGATGGAGCGTAAAATGTTAGATATCTCAGATGAGCTTTACGAGATCGAACAAATCGTTGAAATCTAACGCTTAGCCCAAACTTGTTCAAATAATTTGAATAACTCGTTTAATTTGAAATGATGTTACCAATGTAAAGCTTGGTAAATAATATGTTACACAAACTTGGTGTAGGGTACGCTTTTCAAAACTACACTACTCGTTAACATTCGGAAGAGATGCATGGACAACAACGTTAGAAATTACAACCCTTTAGCAAGAGCGATGCATTGGATCTCAGCACTCGCGATTTTTGGCTTATTTGGTGTAGGCCTGTGGATGGTTGATCTTTCATATTACAGCGAGTGGTACAAAACAGCACCAGATTATCACCGTTCGGTAGGCATTCTTTTGGCTGCCGTTACCGTTATTCGCTTGCTTTGGAAACTAGTTACCGCGTCACCTAAGGTGGAAGGGAAAAGCTATGAAGTTGCAGCAGCGAAGATCGCTCACGGCTTCATGTACATCAACTTAGCGGTTTTATTTATTTCAGGTTATTTGATTTCAACATCAGATGGCCGCGGGATCGAGGTATTCAATTGGTTCACTGTACCAAGTATGGGCGAACTGTTTGCAAACCAATCTGATCTCGCAGGTACGGTTCACTACTATGCTGCATGGGTACTGATCATTATGGCATCAGTGCACGCCTTAGCGGCGATAAAACACCACGTTATCGACAAAGACGATACGCTACGAAAAATGATAGGAGCTTCAAAATGAAAAAGTCAATTATCGCTACAGGATTAGCATTTGCTATGGCAATGCCTTTCGCTGCGAACGCCGCTGATTACGTGATTGATACAAAAGGTGCGCATGCTTCAGTTAACTTTAAAGTTAGCCACCTAGGTTACAGCTTTATCCAAGGTCGTTTTAACACATTCTCTGGTGATTTCTCGTATGACGCAAACAACGTTGAAGCATCAAAAGTAAACGTTGTTGTTGATACAACGAGTCTAGACTCTAACCATGCTGAGCGTGACAAGCACATCCGTAGCTCTGACTTCATTGATGCAGGTAAATTCTCAGACGCTACTTTTAACAGCACGAAAGTGGTTGATAAAGGCGATGGCAAACTTGAAGTAATGGGTGACCTTAAACTTCACGGCGTAACTAAGCCTATCGTTATCGAAGCTGAATTCATCGGCGCTGGTCAAGACCCATGGGGCGGTGAGCGTGCTGGTTTCGTTGGTACAACTCGTCTAGAACTTGCTGACTTCAACATTCCAGTAATGGGCGCTTCAAGCTACGTAGACATGGATCTACACGTTGAAGGTGTAAAGAAGTAATCTAGCTATTGATGATTGCTGCAGGTATCAATCTTTTATGTAGCACCAAAAGTTGAATCGATACCTAGAAAGCAACAGTTAGAAAAAGAGAAAGGCGCAAAGTATTCACTTTGCGCCTTTTTATTACGGTAAATGGTAACGCGTTTAGATCTGTTTTGTGTCAAACCTTTAGTTGCGCTTTAAGCCACCATTTACTTTTAGCCAGTCAACGTTGCCATGACTGATTTTCGAGGAGAACAACTAATCCCTAATTGTTCAACCTTGTTCTAGTTAGCTAACCACTTCCTAGTAAAACAGTCGTTAGCTACACGCTTCCTAGTTAAACCATTGCAAGTTAATCCACTGTAGATTAAACCACTGCAAGTTAACCCCTTGACCAGTTAAGCCGTTTCTAGTTCCGCTTTTGGTACTACGTTTAGGCGGTCACCGTAGATTGGGCGAAGTGCTTGCATCACCTCAGTACGAGTAAGAACACCCACCATCACACCGTTTTCCAATACTGGAAGCATATGTGGCTGGCTCACTTTCATCGCTTTTGCACGCTCTTCTAGAGAAAGAGAAGTCAAGCGAGTTGCGAAGCCCATGCTGGTAGTAGGGTACAGTTGCTCTTTGTCGATACATAGGAACTCAGCTACATCAACCAGCTTGTCGTTTGCATCGATTGCCACCACGTCACGGCTCATTAGGTCTACGACTTTCTGGCCTTTAGTTGGGATGTAGTCTTGGCACCAAAGGTCGACCATTACGTCGTGAACAGAGAAGATACCAACCAGACGACCTTCAACATCGCAAACAGGAGCGCTAACAAGTTGAGCGTCTAAAAGTGAATCAATTGCCACTGATGTAGGCATTTCTACGCTTAGTGTAATTGGTTGAGTGTTCATGATTTGCTTGATAGTCGTTGCTGTGTTCATAGTGATTTCCTTAACTGACGTAATTTCTGTTGTTTGTGTAATTGCAGTAATTTTTGCTGCTTTAAGTTGTGGGCGACGGTAGATACTCCAGTTGGCTAAGCCGACCAATACTGAACCACCTACGATGTTGCCGATTGTCACTGGTATTAAGTTTGCGGTGACAAATTGCATGATGTTTAGGTCTGCGTACTGCGCTGGTGTTGCGCCGATTTGCATCCAGAAGCTTTCCGGTGCGAATGCTTGAATTGTGATGCCTAGCGGAACCATGAACATATTCGCCACACAGTGTTCAAAGCCTGAGCTTACGAACATTGCAACGGGTAACACGGTCATCATTGCTTTGGTCATTGCGTTAGCGGAGCTGAACGTTAACCAAATGGCTAAACACACCAGCAAGTTACAAAGCACACCCAAAGCAAAAGCTTGAACAGGGCTGTGGTGTAGCTTGTGCTGTGCAATGTTAAGAGCGTTTAAGCCCCATTGGCCACCATCTAATTGATATAAGCCTGCTGCGCTTACCAAAGCCAAAAGGAACATGGCACCGATAAAGTTACCGACGTAAACCTTGCCCCAGATAGACAGCATCTTAGTGAAGGTTATTTGCTTGTTAGCCCATGAGATGCTTGATAACACTGAACTGGTAAACAGCTCGCCACCGCAAATTACAATCAGGATTAACCCCATGCTGAATGCAAGACCGCCGGCTAAACGACTCAATCCCCATCCAGCATCAGCGCTACCTGTGGTTACCGTGATGTAGAATAAAAAAGCAAGCCCGATGAATGCGCCAGCCATGATTGCCAAACTCAATGTCATGCTGCTGGTTTTATTTGCTTTGCTTAATGCAAACTTCTCGGCTTCCGCCATCATTTCTGTTGGCGAGAACAGTTGCTGATTTTTAGAAGTGCTGGTTGCCATATCCCCCCCTTGAACAATCCGTCATGTGTAATTCCTAGTGTTAATGACTTGGTTAATCCGTAATGGTTAATCAGTAATGTTTTGCAGGGCTCGTTTGTGTCCTGCCATTCCAGATTAGGGGGTTGAGGGGTAGAGGTAAAATTGATAATTTTTAGAAACCACATCAAAATTATTGATATAGATTTGGTTAAGCGTAGAATGAAATCAATTGCTCATCGGCTTAACAAAAAACGAGCAGCAGGACATAAGTTATTAAAAGAATTAAGGATGAATTTTGCGTTATTCATTAAAACAACTCGCGGTATTTGATGCAGTAGCAGACTCCGGGAGTGTCAGTCAGGCAGCAGACAAATTGGCGTTGACTCAGTCGGCGACAAGTATGTCTCTTGCACAGTTGGAAAAAATGCTCGGCAGGCCTTTGTTTGAAAGGCAGGGCAAGCAAATGGCCCTCACTCATTGGGGCATGTGGTTAAGACCAAAAGCGAAGCGTTTACTGCAAGACGCACAGCAAATTGAGATGGGTTTCTATGAGCAGCATTTGTTGAGTGGTGAACTCAAATTAGGTGCTAGCCAAACGCCAGCGGAACACCTCGTTCCGGATCTCATCAGTATTATTGATAACGACTTTCCTGAGATGCGAATCTCGCTCGGTGTACAAAGTACCGATGCTGTCATTGATGGTGTATTAGATTATCAATATGATCTGGGTGTTATCGAAGGTCGTTGTGATGACAATCGAGTTCACCAAGAAGTGTGGTGTACTGACCATTTAACGGTGGTTGCTTCGGCTCATCACCCGTTTGCGAAGCGTGAACGAGTGAGTTTGGCACAGTTAGAGCAAGCGAAGTGGGTATTGCGCGAACACGGCTCGGGTACTCGCAAAGTTTTTGATAGCTCTATTCACCATTTAATTGGTGATCTCGATGTTTGGCGAGAGTATGAACACGTTCCTGTTTTAAGAAGTTTGGTAGCAAACGGCCCATATTTAACGTGTTTACCTTATCTCGATGTCGAGCAGTTTGTTGAATCAGGGCAGCTTGTGACTTTGAATGTTCCTGAGCTTGAAATGGAGCGTACGCTTTCATTCATTTGGCGTGCCGACATGGCAGAAAACCCACTTGCTGAATGTATTAAGCGAGAAGGTAAGCGAATGATGAAAGGCAAACGGTCGGTTCTGTAAGGTAGATTTGATAAAACACTAATAACTAAATATGTTGAATAAGCGTTTCCGGTCTCTATCTGGTGATAAATGCACATTCACGTACATTATTAATGTGATCGTGATCGTCTAAATGAAGGCGTTCTTACCATAGTATGCTTACTTGATTTTAAGTGAGGCTAAATCCGGTTGCGTTCAATGACGTAATTAGGCTTTAGAAATAGTATGAGTACATTAGTCGCGATTTCATTAACAACAGGTATTTTGTCAGGTCTTTGGGGATGGATAGCTATCTCTTTCGGCTTATTGTCATGGGCAGGTTTCCTAGGCTGCACCAGCTACTTTGCTTCGCCAACAGGCGGCGTTAAAGGACTAGCAGGAAGCTTATTGACCAACATGACAGGCGTATTCTGGGCAATGGTGATTATCGAAAGCTCAACCTTCGCAGGGTTAGAGATTTTAGGCTACATGATTACTGCTATTGTGGCTTTCTTTATGTGTATTCAAGCGAAACAAGCGTGGCTAGGTTATATCCCAGGAACCTTCATTGGTTGCTGTGCGACGTTTGCTGCAGGTGGCGATTGGCAACTTGTAGTACCATCTTTACTGCTTGGTGGTGTGTTTGGATACTTGATGAAAGCAACAGGGCTATGGCTTCACGAGAAATCGACTCAATCTTCGGAAGTTGTTGAACAACACGCTAAACAGGCAAAGGCTTAATAAATACGTTAAGAAAGCTATGGTTTAGTCACTGTGAACTCTTGCAAGATAACCCCCAATTAATTTGTATATCGATTTATACAGGCACACCATTTGGTGTGCCTTTTTTTGTTGAGGTTTTGGTTAAGGCAATAAACTAAAGATTTCATCAGTAGAGCAACTGATAGCATCTATAAAACAAATTATGCTTAGGTATTCCCGTTCGCCATGGTGATCACGCGTTTTAACGTCCACCTCAATAATAACGGAATGCATTCTTGTCCTTGGTCCTCACAATGAGAAACGATAGCTAATGCAAGGTCGGGTTTCGCGTGTTTCTTTAATACCTTCGCGACCACTTTTTTGGGAGGGATAGGATGGTCATAAGGGATCTTAACCATATCCCGGAAAAAGTTTTCAAAACCATTCATGTACAAGTAATGCTCGATGTCTCTATCTGGTAGTTCAGTGAGGCGATGTCTTGCTTGGTCTTTTCCTAACTTAGATAATACTGTTGCGGCGTATTTCTTACCTGCCGCATCTCCGTCGGTAACCACGTGCCAATCAATCCCGAACTCTTGAGCTACTTTGATTAGAGCTTTAAGCCCCGATTGAGCGAACTCTATAATTTGCACACCTTCTGCTGCAAGGTTGTAACCACATTGGTTGGCGAGTTCATTGAATAACCAAACTTCGGTTTCACCTTCAACTAATAACCAACAGCGAGCAAACAGGGCACCGGAACGGTGGAAACGAATATGAAACCCAATTCGTCTAAGTTCATCTTTACTGAAGTGATTCATGTTGAGCTGATTGGCGATGGTTTTGTCAGATTGACGTACCAAGCGACGAATTGATTGGAATGGCACTGCTGCAAGTAAATCGCCGCTATTAGTTGTAAGGATTTTCTGCATGGGTAGCTTTTGCATCAAACTCCACGCCCTTGCTAAATGGGTTGGATGTAATCGACCTTCGGGATCTTCAAGGATCAGAAGAGGACGAGCACATCGTCGTAAGTCGTTTGGCCCTTTAGCTTGCAGGTAGGCGTTAAGTAACCCCATGAATAATAAGCGGGTTTGTTTATTTTTTGTCTCTTCAACAAGTTGATGAATGCTCTTGTCGTTCGCACCAGCTGAGTAGAGTAGGCCATCCCTTTGTTTTCTAGGATTACGACGAGAAGTACTTTTGAAAGAAAAGTAGTGCTCGATTAGGCTTTGCATTGACTCTAGGCTACTGCGCATTTCGCCTTTATTGACATGGCCAGGTATCGCCATTAAGCGACGGCAGGTATTGTCAATGCGTTTTTCTATTCTTGCTTGGCGCCCATTACCATTGGTACCATTTCCGTTCGCCCCATTACCATTGCTTGTATGATTACTGCCGTTTCCATTTCCATTCGTATTGCTAGCCTGACCGTTAGTTGGGAGGTGAGCATTATGATTAAGAGACTTGCCGTTGAAAGGACGATCAAAGTGCCTCGCATCACGCAAACGGATGACGGGGTGTAAGGTCATTAATTCTTGAGCGAGCTTTTCCGAATGATGAAGCTTAAGCGGATTACCATCCAAACCTAAAAATGCATAGTGTGTGGTCGTTTCGTACTGCTCTAACGTCGCGCTTATTCGGTAATAGATGCGAAATGCGCCAAACTCATCTTGAACCCAGATAGGTTTGAGTTTGCGATAACGACCTGCGTTAAGTTCGCTCTTGTCGTTAGCTTTTAATGCGAGAACAATTTGAAGGTGTTGAGACTGTGGATGTGACACAGAGTAATCGACATGAAAATCGGTCATTTCAAAGTGATATGGTACACCGTCTGAAGGCAGTACGACGGAAAGGGCATCCAATAATGAAGACTTACCCCAAGTATTTTCACCAATAAGCGTGGTTAGCTCGTCAAACGCGAGTGACATGCGCTTGATACCTCGAAAGCCAGAAATCTCGATTCTTTCTAGTTGCATAGGCTTACTCCTAACGGAAGGCTCTGCTAATTGTTTGAAAGCTAACAGATATCTTTAATCATAATCGAAAAATACTAATCCGGTATGCTCACCTGTCACAAAACCCGTTGTTTATTAATACGGTGCAAAATGAGATTTTTGATCTATCTCGAGTATTTTTTTGCAGTGCAGTTTCATAAAATTCACGATTCTGTCATGATTCTCGACCTAGTATGAAGGGACAAAGAGAGAAGAAAATATGACTAAAAAGAATAAGCCGACAAAAATAGTGTTGGCACACATCAACGACACCCACTCATACTTTGAACCAACCTCGTTACAGCTATCACTTAAAATGAACAATCACATCATTGAACCTTATGTCAGTGCTGGTGGCTTTGCTCGAATTTCAACACGCTTTAAACAAATAGAACAAGATGCGCAGCGCCAGAAGGTTGGAACCTTGTTCCTACACGCTGGCGACTGCTTCCAAGGCACTTTGTACTTTTCTTTATTCAAGGGAAAAGCCAACGCCGATTTGTTGAACGCCCTTAATATAGATGCCATGACACTCGGCAATCACGAGTTAGACATGGGTAATGAACCCGTTGCGATTTTCGCGAAAAGAATCAAATTCCCACTGTTAGCCGGTAACTGGAATCTATCGAATGAGGATATCAATAAAACTCATACGTTAGCGGACAACGAAATTGTTAAGCCTTATCTGCCTGAAACACGAAGTGCTTCTTTTATAACGAAAGAGTTTGATGGCGAGAAGGTCGCAATATTCGGTTTAAGCATCGACAAGATGGCAGGCATCGCTAACCCAGATATCGATACACCGTTTGAAAATGCTTTGGAAACAGCAAAAGCGACCATTGAGCAAATCCATCAAGCAGGTATCAACAAGATTGTGTTACTTAGTCATCTTGGTTATGAAGCCGACTTAGAGCTAGCTGCGAATGTGAAAGGTATCGGTGTGATTGTTGGTGGCCACAGTCACCGCTTACAAGGTGATTTCTCGGATATCGGCTTAGTGAAAGACGATGACTACGGTGTAAAAATTGGTGACACCTATGTTGTGCAAGCGGGTTTCCACGCAATGAGTCTAGGCCACTGTGAAATTGAATTCGATGCTCAAGGCAAAGTGACGCACTTTAATGGTAAGAACGAACTGTTATTAGGTCGTCGACTCTTTATAGACGCGAAATTGAGTGAAGTAGGGCAAGACGACGCACATGATATGGCGTGTGAGTTTTTGAACAATCACCCCAATATTGCAGTGTGTAAAAAAGATCCTGAACTGCAGAGTATTCTTACGGATAAATACCAGCCGCGAGTTCGAAAGCTTCAGCAACAAATTATTGCTCATGCAGATACAAAACTTCGCCATGTACGTATCCCGGACGAGAAAGGCCCGAGCCAACTTGCGCCCTTGGTTGCTCAGTCATTCCATTACTTAATGAATAAGAAAGGCCATCAGGTAGACTTTGCGATCCATAACTCTGGCGGTGTAAGAAATTCACTGAATAGCGGCGATGTCTCTGTTGCCGATATTGCCGGAAAACTACTACCGTTTGCCGTACCCATTGGTGTGTATGAAGTAAAAGGTGAAACGATCGCTGGCATGCTTGAAGGTGCAATCAATAACGCGATTGATAATGGCGTCGTGGGGACGGGGTCTGGCAGTTTCCCTTATACGTACAATCTGAGGTTTTGTTACCACAAAGAAGCGCCTTTAGGGCACAGGATTCACCATCTAGAAATCCACTCTGATGAATCGGGTTGGCAGACTATTTCTCGCAAGCGTATTTACCGTGGCGCGTCGTCTGCCTACACAATGAAAGGGAAAGAGGGCTATAACGCCGTGTTGGATATGATAGGCGATGGCACGGTAACCACTGATTCTATGGCAGACTGCTTCATTGAGTTTCTGCAAGACCACCCAGAGTCTCTTCAACACATTGAACCGTTGAATTGTATGGAATGTTTTAGATAAGCGAAGCTAATACTGATGTTAAATGCTATTAACTGGGGTTATTTATAAAATTGGCATTGTTTATGCTTCACCTCTGCAGGTCGCCTTCTTGTGGAGATATGCATGGATAAGAAAGATTGGTTAGATGCGGTAGCGGTTGTCGGTTGGGTATCAGTTTGGTCAGCGTTAGTGTATTTGGTGCCAACTACAGGTTTGTAATGGTCCTACGTGCTGGATAAGATCAGCTTTGAACAGTCGCAGTATTCCCATTATCAATAAACGCTATACCAAGCGTAAGTGGAAGAAATAAAAAAGGAGCAGGTTGCTCCTTTTTTGCTTTTTCTGTGCAAATTTATATAGACGAAACACAATCAGAGGATTATTATCCACGCGTTTGGGGAGTAGTTAGCGCAAGTTTACATATCGTCATCTCGTTAGGCCAAGAGTCTATCCGGTATGTAAAGGTGAAATCCCATATTTCACTTCAACGAGACCAACGCAATCACAGTCAAGATCCGTAATGGAGCTTGATATGCTTTGTTTGCGGAAGGTCTTTGTACAGTTCTTCCGCCCGGAGGAATAATGAACTCAACTCAATCTCTATTATCTACAAATAGTGAATCCTTTTTTTCATCGCCAATCATGACGACTTATGCGGGCTTTTTCCTGCTGACCGTTATTCTCGTCTCTATTGATATCTATCAGACTCGTGGCGGCAACGTTACTATCAAAAAAGCGGCAATCTGGAGTGTTTTCTGGTTTGTACTTGCGTTTTTGTTTGCTGGCTCTATTTACCTATTTTGGGACATTTATGCGCCGAATAGTGATTACACAGCGCAAAAAGCAACCGTGTCATTCATTACGGGTTACTTGTTAGAAAAATCCCTTAGCGTAGACAACTTGTTTGTTTTTGCGATGATCTTTGCTCAATATCAAGTTCCTGAGCATCTGAGACCACGTGCGCTTCTTTGGGGTGTAATTGGTGCACTTGTGCTTCGTGCAATTATGATTGCATTAGGCGCACAGCTATTGGCTGAATACCACTGGGTACTTTACGTGTTCGCTGCGTTCTTGATTGGTACTGGTATTAAACTGGCATTAGACAAGGGTGAAGAGGAGAGTGTGAATACACTGCCTGAAAAGTTACTTCGTAAAGTGATGCCGGTAACAGAGGATTTCCATGGCCCTGCATTAATGGTTAAACAGGGTGCTAAATGGGCGTTTACTCCAATGATGTTGGTCATCGGTGCGATTGCAGTCATGGACGTGATGTTTGCATTGGACTCTATCCCTGCGATCTTTGCGGTAACACAAGAACCGTTCTTGGTTTTAGCGGCAAATGTATTTGCGTTACTTGGCCTTCGTTCGTTGTATTTTGTACTACAAGGTATGATGGATAAGTTCATCTACTTGAAACCAGCACTGGCATTCATCATGGTGTTCATCGGTGTGAAAATGCTATTGGTTGACAGTGAGTGGGCTATCCCAACTTATTGGTCGCTCGCTGTACTGATTTCGACTATGACGATTGCGGTTATAGCGTCGGTTTATGCGAAGAAGCCAGGTATTGAACAAGTAAATTAAAAACAAATATAACTTATCGAAAAGTCGATAATGAATACGTGGCTGATGAAGTGAAAAATTTATTTATGTAAATTTTCTGTGACATTGGCCACTGTTGTTTGCGGGGTATTTGTACTAAATGCATGATTTAAACACCATATTGAATTTGTAGTCACTTGATGTGCATATCTATTTCTTGGCATTGTTAATGGTTTGTTTTATTAGAAAAACTAATCCCAAAGTCTAATTTTAGTCATTTTTTAACCTACAAAAGATCACCTATTATTCTTGTCATCAGAACGAAACACATTAACAAATTTATAGAGAGGCAATCATGGCTCAAGCAGTACAAATGAATACTATCGCTGTTCCTAACTCTATGGATAAGAAGACCTACTCGGTTAACTTCAAAGGATTGATTGCACACATTTTCGATATTCTTTTCGTAGACAACTCTCCACGTAGTTACTACGCAAGCGACTTATCTGGTCACATGCAACGCGATATCGGCATTAACCGTTAATCTCAGCGTTAATATGTAAATATAGAATTTTAAGAAAACGCCAGCTTCCCAAGCTGGCGTTTTTGTATCTGAAATAAATTCTATCTCTTCGCAAATTAAGCACCTGAAAAAAAGCTTAGGCATAACGGTCTGTCACACGTCGAATGCGGCAATGATAAAGCTAAGAATGTATGCAGACGAGGTGGATACAGTGAGTAGTGACGCTCTAGCATCGATAACTTGGTTTCTGAAGGGTATTAATCGGGGAAATAGAAGCGAAAGGGCGATTTAGTTACGTAATACTGCTGAAATACGTTAATATAGCGCGCTATTATTTTAGCTTTGAGTTCCTGCAATTAATGACTAACACCACAACATCAACCAACTTCTCTGATCTTGGCTTAATCTCACCTTTGATGGCTCGTTTATCTGAGCTTGAATACCAACAGCCAACGCCTATCCAAGCGCAAGTTATTCCAAGTGTGTTAGCAGGACGCGATTTAATTGCAGGCGCAAATACCGGTTCAGGTAAAACCGCAGCATTTGCACTTCCACTGTTACAAAAGATTCATGAAGATGCACCTCTGGACCGTCGTTCAGGCAAAGGTAACTTTGTTTCTGGCCTTATCTTGGTTCCCACTCGTGAACTTGCTAAGCAAGTGGCTGACAGCGTTAAATCTTACGCTGTACATTTCAACGGCGCGATTAAAACGGTTTGTGTGTTTGGTGGTGTATCGGTAAACACTCAGATGCAGGCGCTACGTGGCGGCACTGATATTTTGGTAGCAACGCCAGGTCGTCTGCTTGATCTCATTTCAAGCAACGCAATCAAGCTAGACAAAGTAAAAACGTTAGTGCTTGATGAAGCCGACCGAATGCTAAGCCTAGGTTTTACCGAAGAACTTGATGCAATCTTGAAGCTATTGCCGAGCAAGAAACAAACATTATTGTTCTCTGCGACTTTCCCAGAGCAAGTTCAAACGCTTACTCACGAACTACTAAGCGATCCCATTGAAGTTCAACTTCAAAGTGCCAATGCGAGCACACTGGTTCAACGTGTATTTGAAGTAGAAAAAGGTCGCAAGACAGCGTTACTCGCACACCTAATTCAACAACACGAATGGCGCCAAGCTCTTATCTTCGTAAATGCTAAGAACAGCTGTGAGCACTTAGCAGACAAGCTTTACAAGCGCGGCATCATCGCTGAAGTATTCCACGGTGATAAAGGGCAAGGTTCACGTACTCGTATCCTTGAAGATTTCAAATCTGGCGAGATTGACGTTCTTATCGCGACAGACATTGCGGCACGTGGTCTGGATATTGAGAAGCTGCCAGTAGTAATCAATTTTGACTTACCGCGTAGCCCGTCAGACTACATGCACCGTATCGGCCGAAGTGGTCGTGCGGGCGAGGTTGGTCTTGCGCTATCTTTGATCGATCACGAAGATTACCACCACTTCAAAATCATCGAGAAGAAGAACAAAATTCGTCTTGAGCGTGAGCAAATTGAAGGCTTTGAAGTGGATGAAGAAGCGACGGCTGAACTTATCGCAGCACTAAAACCTGTTGCGCCACCGGCTGGCACAGGTAAAAAGAAGAAAAAGAAAAAAGCACAAACCAATCAAGATGTTTGGTTAAGAAATAACTAAATTGAAAACAGTTAGATAGTAGATACAAGAAAGGCGCTCAATTGAGCGCCTTTCTTAATTCAAACAGTAAAAAGAAATTACTTCTTACGGCAGAACTCAGCGATTACGTACATTGATTGACCACCGTTTGTTTTACCAGAAACAAGCTTAGGATCATCACCAACGCTGATACCACGGATAACAGTACCTTGCTTAATCACTTGGTTAGTACCTTTGATTGGCAGGTCTTTAATTACTGTTACGTCGTCACCTTTCTTCAGTTCAACGCCGTTCACGTCAAGAGGCTTGTCATCAGCAGACATACCAATTTGTGCCCAAACTGACGTTTCTTCTTCAAGGTACATCATGTCTAGCGCGTCTTGAGCCCAGCTTTCTGTGTTCAGACGAGTTAGTTGACGCCATGCAGTTACTTGAACTGGCGCTTCCTGGCTCCACATGCTGTCAGTCAGACAACGCCAGTGGTTGATATCTTTAGGATCGTCAATCTCACCAAGACATTTGTCACATACCATGATGCCGTGATCCACTGTTACGTGGCTGTGTGGCGGCACTGCGTATGCAGTAAGAGAAGAATCAGAACCACATAGTTCACATTTAGATTGGCAGCGTTCTAGCATAGTAGCTTCAGAAGACATAATGGACTCACATTTATTAGGTATTAAATTTACGGGGCTATTATCCACTTTATTTGCAATAAAGAAAGAGGTCGTACGGTATTCTGTCTTGATTAATTTTAGCTGAGATCAACCATTTGTGTTTTAAAGGTTTATGCAAACGGTTAACTAGGGGACGTGTTCGAACGACAGATACAAAAATGCCAGCGATTAGGCTGGCATTTGGTTCAGTAAGGAAAAGTTATTGTTCCAATACTGCTCCATTAATTGAGACTGCTGATAAAGCGTTGTTTACCAAGAAATCTGTAGCTTGTGTCTGCATGCTAATGTGATGGTTTAAATCTAGTGGCATAGGTGTAGTGTCATCTTGAGGAGCGACAAATGTACTATGCGATGCCACATCACTAAACTTAACAAAATCTTTAGTGCCGTTTGGTGTTGTATTGCTCGCATCTACCACAGTTAAGCCAAGTTTCGTAGCGAGCGGTGTTGTACCAGCAAAAGGTGCATCCGCAACAGTATTTGGCACTGTTTGGTCGTCTTGTGCTTGCCCCATATAAATAGGCATCTGAGTAGAAGCTGCTAGCAAGTAATCAGTATTAGTGTATGGATCAATAGTGTCTAACACGGTTTGTGCCGCATAAGAGAACTGTTGGAATGCTGCGGTCATGGTTGCTTTTTGTGCCGCAGTTGCATTACTTTCAAACGTGTTGTAACAAACTTGATCTGTTAACCCTATACAGTTAGCACTAGCGAAGCTTGCGTATTCAGTAGAAGCGCCTAGTGCAACGTTATGCTTAACTTGTGGGCCAAAGAATGGTGAACCCAACAAAAGGTTAGATATTTGTCCGCCAGAGTTTTCAATAGCTGCAGCACTGAAGCTATATAAAGCATCGGCAGTAGCACTACCTAACGTACGGTTAGATGATGCAACTGCAGTTGTTCCAACAATACCTCCTAATGAATGACCTAAAAATTTAACCTGTGAGCCAGCAAATGCTTTCAAAGGTGAACTAGCAAGTAAACCAGCTTGCAAAGAAGCAGTTAAAGAAGCTCTTAAGCCCATGACGTCGAGTGCACTTTGACGAACGTTGTCGCGAGCTACAGGTAGGTTAGCGAGATTCAAATAAGCCAACACATCTGCGTTTGCTGAACGGGTATCATCTAGACTGCGCGTACCATGTATTGGCAAGTCAATTGCGATAACAGCAACGCCAGCTCTCGCTAAGTTGTAAGCGAACGCATAAGCATTTTCTTTAGCAGAGGTTATACCGTGTTGGTAAATAACCACATCAGTAGGATCTGCACTATCAGGTGTAAATAACAAAAACTCTATAGATTCTAATGATTTTACCTGAGGAACTGGAGAGTATTTCGTTATAACTCTTTCGCTATCAAGCGGTGAGCCATCTACTAGAGTAAGGTTTAGGCCAACCAGTTTGAGCTGTTCTGTTTGGTCAGTCGCTAATACACTAGTATCGATACCTGCAGCAACTAATTGAGCGGCCATGTTAGCTTGCTCGTTAGCATCACTTAAAGCACTTGAAACTTTTGCTAAGCTAGGCATACCCGATTCGAATGGCTGTGAGTTCCATTCAGTAGCGCTTGTTTCTAGATAATAAGGTAATTGAACAAAACCTTGAGTCACATCTACGTTGTCTGTCGCGCCATACAAGCCATTAATCGCGCCTTTCAAGGTTGCGATAGTTGTCGCGTCGCCGCCGGCAACATACTTATCAAAGTCAGTATCGTTTGCTAGCGCTGTTTTGAACAATTCTGTAGCACCAAACTGCATCGCATAAGCTGTCGACAGGTCAACAGAGTTAGGGTTTGCGCTCCCAGTCCAAACGCTATTAAGGTTGGCTGCAGCCAACCCTGTAGCTGTTGCCGCTTTGGTAGCGAAAAGGGAGTCACCAACAGACTCAGTCGTAAACCACGTCGAATAGATAATATCTTTCGTATCAAGAGTAATAGCGCCTTGAGCGTTCGCTCCAGCGAAGATCTTTTCAACACCTTGGGTGACTTGCTGCGCTTGAGCGAGGCTACCTTCGGTGTAAATTACAGCACTTGATTTCAGCGCAGCGTAACTTGCCGACATGCCAACAGGATCGCCATTAACGTCCGTTAGTTCATTTGATAGCGCCAATACATATTCACTTGAAGCATCTAAGGAATCATTGAACACAATTGTAAATGTGTCAGTTGAGGCGCTAGATAGAACGTTAAAATCAGTGCCTAGAGTCAATATTCCAGCGACACTTGGTGCATTTTCAGAAGTGAGTGAGCCACTAAGCTTTAATAGGTAAACCCCACCAGTAGCTACGCCGTCCGCTAAACCCGTACCTTCAAAGTCCATGATGATTGGCATTGAAGTTGACCAACCATCCATTGTATTCATTGCTGCGATAGGGTTGGTTAATGAATCATCACCGCCAGTCGGCAAGCCAAGTGTACCGTCGGTAGCATCCATCAACGCGAAACTAGGAAGAGGAACAGCAATATCAGCACCCGTTAATTGAAACTTGATGCTCGTCGCTTGTGCGAGTGAATCTTGAATGTATTGCTCATATTGAATCGCTGTTGAAGCACCTGAACTCGAAGAGTCATCACCACAACCAGCAAGAAACATTGCTGAAGCGAGCAGCGAAACATTAAATAACTTTTTCATGTTTTAATTCCGTTTAGTTGAAGGTGTAGTTCATTTGAATTGCAGATAGGTAAGCGACTGCATCACCAGAGAATTCAAGTTCCTGACCAAGTTCATTGGTTTCAGTGAAATCACCTTCTTTACTTTGAACAAGAGCGAAACCAGCATCGATTGAAAGGTTAGGGCTGTATTGGTAAGTCAAACCTGCGCTGTACCAGAAACGGTCGCTATCTGGAATACTCAATGTCGCTTCACCAGCTTGCTCGTCATAAGCTAGACCCGCTCTTAAGGTCCATTCTTGGTTTAACTGGTAAGTTGCACCCAGTGAGTAACGGTTATTGTCGTCGTAGTCTTCGGTCTTTTTAAAACACTCGCCATTTGCGCAATCTGAACTCGTCGCTTTAAGCTCTTTAAAGCTACTCCAACCCGTTTGTTGCCAGCCGTAATGGATAGCCCATTGATCGGTGAGTTGATGGAAAGCTGAAACCTCAATGATCGAAGGTAATGTAATTTTTAGACGACCGGTTGTGGTCGTTGCACTGCCTTGTACGATGCTACCCGTGTAATCGCTGAAGTCGCCATCATCAAAATCTAGGTCCACTTCTGAACGATATGCGATAGAGAATCGATTGTTTTTATTCAGTTCATATAACGCGCCTACGTTCCAACCAAATGCAAAGGTTTCGCCTGTCATGCTAATCAGTTTTGTAGAAGCAGGATCGCCAGTGATGTTCGATATAGAACCCTGGTGACGATTAAGTTCTGCCTCTGCGTAAACAAGGTTTGCACCAGCACCAACACTGAATTGGTCATTAATTCGATACGCCACATTCGGGTTCAGATTCACTGACACAAGTGAAGTATCACCGGCAAGATCACCAGCATAAATATCATCTGGGTAATCGGTAGCAACGCCGTAGTTAGAAAACATACCGATGCCCCAAGCCCATTTGTCATTGATTGGGCTGATGTAGTAAGCAGCCGGAACCACTTGCAAAGGTGCAACATCTTTCGATACTTGGCTTTGTCCACCAGAACCTGGAACATTGTTTTGAGTAATATCCACCTCTGGATCAACGATAGAAACCGCGCCTGAAAATTGGGCTGTATCAAATAGGGTCATTGCGGCGGGGTTTCTCGCTAGTACACTCGCGTTGTCAGCTACTGCACCTTCACCTGAGAACGAGCGACCAAGACCTGAGGCAGAATGCTCAGCAACTTGGAAACCAGCCGCAAGTGAATTGCATGCAAATAGCACAGAAAGAGAAACGAGAGAGCGTTGTATTGTTTTCATCCTTGACCCTCCTAGGGCATCGAATTTCATTATTATCGTTTGAAAACACACTGAGCATTGTTGGTGTTGAAGCTCTAATGTAAACAGCATGTTAAATTCATGTTTTATATAAAGTCAAAGAAATAGTTGTTATTTTGTGAGGTTATATTTTTAAGGGGCGGCACTTTAACACTAATAATATAATTACAATCAATGATTTATTTGTGGTTGGAGGTGTGACCAGAATGTTTATGTTAACTATTGGTACAAATAGTGTTCAATTGCTCGATATGTAACAACTTTGTTTATGTTTACCACCGATCGCTAAATCGGCATAATATCGACACTCGTTAGAAGTCATTAAATTGGAATTTAAGTTTGGAATTACTCGCGATAGAGTTTCTTGGTAAACCGCTTCGTTTAGAAGGTTCAATGGCAGGGTGGCAACAGTTGTATTGGGATAACACTCTGGTATCTCAATTAGATGCGACCACAGACCAAGAAGACGCACGAACACACGAATTTACACTACGTGCTGGCGAAGAAACGTTGCAGTGTCACGTTGAGTCAACCGTTCAGTGGCAACCGTTTGAGATGACGTATAAAACGTCGGTGAATGGCCAAACTGTTACCGAAGGCAATCGAAACACCAAAGATATCGAGCAACAAACCCCGGTTGTCGCACCAAAACCAGAGAAGCGTTTTAGCTTAATCGGGTTAGTTTCGCTGGGAATGAAAGCCCTTAAGAGTGCCAAGTTAATCAAGGTGGTACTTGCCTCCGCGAGTTTAGCGGCTTACTCATGGCTATTTTCAATTCAGTTCGCGCTTGCCTTGATCGCTTGTCTTATGTTCCATGAATACGGTCATATCAGAGCAATGAAATACTTCGGCATGAAGACCAAAGGCATTTATTTGATACCATTCCTTGGTGGTTTGGCGTTATCCGACGAAAAGATTAATACGCGCTGGCAAGATGTGGTTATCTCAATCATGGGGCCACTGTTTGGTTTGATATTGTCGTTGATATTTACTGTATTGTACTGGGTAACTGGTGAGATGTTCTTTGCTGGTCTAGCCGTGTTCAACGCTTTGTTAAACCTATTTAATTTGCTGCCGATTTTGCCTCTTGATGGTGGACATGTTCTTAAAAGTATCAGTTTTTCGATGAACAGTGTGCTTGGGATCGTACTCTGTGTCGCGGCTGCCGTTGCTGGCGTGGTATTGAGTTATCAATTGAATTTAACCCTGTTTGGTTTCTTATTGATCATGGGCAGTGTTGAAATACTATTCGAATGGAAAGGGCGTCATCACAGTCATTTGTTACCGTTAGACAAATACGGTCAAGTCGTGTCATTCGTTTGGTATGTGGGTTTAGTCAGTAGTTTGATCGGTGTTATCTGGTATTTTGCATCGACTGGTGATCAGCTATTAAGCCTACCATTACAAATTCTTGGTACTTAACCAATGAGTTTCTGTTGTTGGATTTATTTAGCAACATAGTTCACTTGAACTGATAGTTAGCAAGAAACTAAAAATGCCCTAACCAATATGGATAGGGCATTTTCGTATTTACACTAGCTAAGCGATTCTAACTTAGACTACGCTTTGCAATTTGGTCTTGGAGAGCCTGATTTAGGTAACGTTTTTATCGTCGCCTGCAGATCTTTGATACGCGTACTGTGGGAAGGGTGCGTAGACAGCAATTCTGGCGGTTGGTTACCACCTGATGCTTTCGCCATATTCTGCCACAAGTCGACACTTTGATTAGGATCGAACCCTGCTTGAGCCATATACTCTAGACCAACAACATCGGCTTCAGACTCTTGAGTTCGGCCATACGGTAGAATAACACCATATTGAACCCCTAAACCTAACGCCGCCATCGTCATACCTTGGTATTGTTTGTACTCTGATGCTCCCAAGGCAACACTGGTAATAGACAAACCAGTATTAGCGATTTGAGACTGAGATAAGCGTTCATTACTGTGGTCCGCTAAAACGTGTGCCACTTCGTGACCGATAACCGTCGCGAGTTGGTCTTGATTGACTGCGACCTTGAGTAACCCTGTGTACACACCGATTTTCCCGCCAGGTAGGGCGAATGCGTTCACTTGGTCACTATCAAACACAACAACTTCCCATTCACTAAAACCTTGTTTAGGAATATATTGAGTGATGCTGTTCGCTACGCACTGTACATAAGCGTTTGTTTTGGCATCTTTGCTGATGGGTTGTTCTTTTTTCATTTGTTCAAAAGACTGCGCTCCAAGCTGAGACATGTCTTTATCTGAAAAAAGCAGCAATTGGTTTCTGCCTGTCGGAGAAGCGCTACACGCAGTTAGGCCTGCAAGTGTGAGAAGCGAGGCAAACTTCATCCATGACGTCATACAATATCCTCTGTGTATTCGGTTTTTATGCATGTTAACATCAACTTGCGTAATAACTAAGGGCTGTAAGATAACTAGCAGCCAGTAATATAGAAAAAGCTATGTACGTGATAACAAGATCAATAATTAAGGAACCCACATGAGTATTTGGAAAAAGCCCGTTGACTTAGATACCTTCAACGCGACCTCAAAAAATACCTTAATTGAACACCTCAACATTGTTTATACCGAAGTAAATGACAATTCTTTGGTGGCAACCATGCCGGTTTGTCATTTTACGCACCAACCACTGGGTATGCTTCATGGCGGTGCGTCGGTTGTGCTAGCAGAAACGCTTGGCTCATTGGCTGCAAACTTCTGCGTACCAGAAGGCTATTATTGCGTTGGTCTCGATATCAATGCGAACCACGTAAGATCAATGCGCGAAGGCAACGTCATCGGTACTGCTGAACCTATTCACCTTGGTGTATCGACACAAGTATGGCAGATCAATATCACTGATGAACGTCAACGCTTAGTTTGTACCAGCCGCTTAACCATTGCTGTAAAGAAACACAAGCGATAATAGCCTGAGAGTCGTCAGTTGTTTTTGTCTTTAGAAGAAGCAATCAGTATTTAAAGAAGTAACCCGAGAAGCCCATGGTCATAACGTTTAAAAGTGGAAAAGTCATCGCAACCGCACATGAGCTGGTTGTTCGTTTAGATGGTGAGCATAGAGTCACGCTACAAGCTCAAGTTGATGCAATTCAACTTATCGGAAAAGGGGCAAATGTCATTTCAGCCAACGGATCAGAGTGTAAATGGTCGATAAAATTAGACGACGAACAACAGCTTCGTGATATTGCAAATGAAATTGGCTGCGATGTCATATAATCCTTTACTGCAAAAGAACTTAACCCTTCAGATTGAATAACATCTTAGGATGTCATACTCAATAATTCACAATAAAATCGTGTCAGTAATATTGATTTTACGCCATAAAATAGGGAAACTGAATTCAATATCCTTTGAATAAGTTTTCCTCTTTATGAGCAGCCCAAGACTTCGCGTTCAATTTGAAATCCTGTTTGAATACTTCGATGGTAAAGATTCTGATGTTCAGCTCGACGACATCACGGATGTGCTCTGTTGTACCCGTCGTAATGCCCGAATGGTACTCAACAAGCTTGAAGAAGAAGGGTGGGTAGAATGGTTACCTGCAGCTGGTAGAGGGAAGTTATCTCAACTCATCTTTAAGCAAAATCGCTGTGATGTCAGCGAGAACTTAGCAAGACGCTATTTACAAGAAGGCAAAATTGGACAGGCACTGTCAGTGCTTGATCACAATGCAGCCAAACTCACCCAAGTTATTCAAAACTACTTGGGCGTACAGTATCAAGAAGGCGAACAAGTTATTCGTTTGCCTTATTACCGACCGCTTTCAATGCTTAACCCTACCAAATCGATGCGACGCTCTGAACAACATATCGTTTGCCAGGTATTCAGTGGCTTAACGCGTTTGGATGAGAATGATCAGTTACAGCCCGACCTTGCTCATTCGTGGCAAAAAATCAGTGACTATCAATGGCGATTTTTCTTGAGACCGGGTGTTCGTTTCCATAACGGGGAGCCTTTGTTAACCAATCATGTTGTAGATACGCTTCTTGCGCTCGAACCTCTCAACATGTTTTCACATATCAAAGATGTCTCTTCACCTGCAAATTGTGTAGTTGATGTCTTTCTCACACGCCCAGACAAGTACTTTCCGCTCGCGCTAACGGAATCGGTCGCTAAAGTTACCTTACCAATGACTTTACGTGGTGAAGACTACGATATTCGACCGATTGGTACGGGACCTTACCGCATTGAAAAGAATGACGAAAAGCAACTCGTGTTGAACGCATTCAACGGTTATTTCGGTTTCAGGCCGTTGATTGATCGTGTAGAGGTATGGGTGGTCGATGAGGCTTATTCCTCAATGGTTTACCCAAGCTTGTCTAAACCAGTAATGGCAGACCGTAGTGAAAGTGACGAGGTAGAACTTGACCCTGGCTGTACGTATTTACTGTTGAATAGAAAGAAGGGCATCGCGCAAAACCCTGCATGGGCAGAATTTTTGTCTAACGCTTTGAATGCCGCAGATCTGTTTATGCATATTCCGAAAGAAACCTTGATCGATTTAGGCATGTTGCACGCATATGGAATAAAACCGGGTTGGTATGACATAAAGTTAAAGACACCAGTTTGTCCACCAGCAGATTCGAAGCCTACCATAAGATTGGCATACCAATGCCAGCACTCAATGTTCCCTATAATTGCCAAGGCCATTGTCACCATGTTGAAACAATACAATATCGACGTTGCTCTTTACGGTTACGAAACGGATCCTCCACATGCAGATGATGTTGATATTTGGATTAACCCAATGGGTATCGCTAATAACAGAGACGATGCACTGGCATGCTGGCTTATGGATTATAGTTTCCTCGATGAATCGAGCCCCGCAGACGATTTTGATCAATGGTGTCATATGATTGATCGTTGGCGCTCTGGTGAGTTTGAACAGTTCCCAGCAAGGCAACTCGGTAAGCAACTGGTACAAAGCAACCAATTGATTCCGATGTTCCATTGTTGGCTAGGCGTAAACAAAGACCAGTGTGGTACGTTGCAAAACGCAAAGTGTAATGCATTGGGGTGGTTCGACTTTAGCCAAGTTTGGGTTAAACCTGACGTTGACTGAAACCAGAGATAACTCGATTAGGATAACGTAATGCAAACCGTGATTATCACATTTATTACGCTGGTGGCATTTGCTGCCAATTCTGTGTTGTGTCGTTGGGCATTGATGGATCAAACGATTGATCCTTTGAGTTTTTCGATCGTGCGTATCTTGTCGGGAGCGCTCACCCTGTTGATTTTATTAAGTTTATCTTCAAACGCTAAACGCAAACAAGATAAAGCAATCAATGACACATCAATGTATACCAAGGTTCGCTCTCAGTTTGATTTAACCGCCATAGTAGCGTTACTCGTTTACATGTTCGGTTTCTCGTTTGCCTATTTAACGCTAGGGGCAGGGCTTGGTGCTTTGGTCCTGTTTGTCGCGGTTCAATTCACGATGATTGCCGCACACCTGCTAGCTGGTAACAGAATGTCTTTGTTAGAGTGGTGTGGTTGTTTGTTGTCAGTTTCTGGGCTCATTTACTTACTCATGCCGACGGAATCGACAAGTTCGCCAGATATAACCTCCATCATATTGATGGCTCTGGCTGGAATTGGGTGGGGCATTTACACATTGGCGGGTAAGAAATCCACAAACGCGTTGCAATCTACGACTGCCAACTTTGGATTTAGCTCGTTAGCGCTCTTTGTGTTATTAAGCCTGTTAGCGGTGATTCCAAGCGTGGCATCGCAAATATCCATCACTGAGCAAGGTTTGATTTACGCAGTATTGTCGGGCTCAGTGGCTTCTGGTATTGGTTATAGCTTGTGGTATTACGTGGTGAAAAAGCTGAATACCGTCCTCGCATCGATTGCCCAGCTTTCTGTTCCAGTTATCGCGACAATTGGCGGCGTTTTGTTGCTATCCGAACCTGTCACCATGCAATTTGTTATCTCATCGACTGTCATTTTACTTGGGATAAGCTTGGTTCTTGTCGCTCCTAAACTTAAGAAATAATAAGTACAATCACTAACTGCTATGGCTAAACCTAACAAGAAACAACCGACCAAAACAGTTCAGATATTCTGCGCTAAATGTAAGACACAACTTTTCAAGTATCGAAAAGGTGGCAAAGGTGCGCTCGTAAAGTGCTTTAAGGAACGTATAGTTGAAGACTTCACGACAGAGCCATGCGTATGCCCTGAGTGTGGTATTGAGTTCGCGCGAGATACCTTGGTTCGAGGTACGCCAGCCTACAAATTTGTTGGTGGCAAGGTAACGATGAAATAACCCGTCACGATGAAACAAGCAGTCATATTAAAACGAGCAAACAATGTTGAAACTAAAAATGCCACAGCACCGTTTGTGTGTGGCATTTCAACGTTGCTTTTGATACTCAGAATAAAGGATTGAGCTTAGTAAGCTCTGACACGACCTTGAAGCTTAAGAAGTAATAACGAGACAATTGCGCCCGTGGTGTCACACAGCATATCTTTCTGTGCATCCCAAATATCGCCTTGTGACCCTAGGAACGCGATACCTTCGTCACCACCGGCAATCTCTGCATACCACCACTCAATAATCTCGTAACCAGCTGCAACACTCATGATTGCAAACAGTGCGAAGAAACACGCAATCATGGGTTGAGCCAACTTCTTGCGAATTAAGTACTCAGCGAGTGGGTAAGCATAAAGGCCAATAGAGAAATGGGCGACACGGTCAAAGTTATTGCGTTCAGAACCTATCACGTTATTGAACCAATCAAATGGTACTTCGGCGAAGGTATACTTCGCGCCTATCGTGTGTAAAATCAGCCAGATAAACATCAAAACATAGGCTGTCTTAGTGAAGGTGAGCTTTGTTGATAACCACCAAATCCCCACCAATATCGCAAGCGCTGGGACAATTTCGGCAATCCATACCGCTCTTGAAGAGGGAGCAAACGCTGAAAATAGAAACACAATTAAATACAGCGTCGTCAATGACAGTAATGGTCGATTTTGAGCAAGTGGCGTGATTGTCATATCAAGATCTCTCGTCGAAGTTTTGAATAGTGTTACACAATAATGAACAGTGTTCAATTGGGCTTTAATCACCAGATTTGTTGAAAAGTAGCGTTATCGCCCAGTATCTAGACAAACGGTTGCTAGAGTTTCACAAAAGTTTGATTTACAACAAAGCGATCCTTAAAATTGCTTTATTACTACATAACAAGAAAGAAAGTCATGAAACTGGAAACTGTCGATTACCTTGCTGACGACGCAGCAGAACAATTTGTTCGCTCTCTACGTGAAACTGGTTTTGGTGTTCTTAAGAACCATCCAATCCCGAAAGAGCTTGTTGAGTCAATTTACGAAAATTGGTACCAATTCTTCATCTCTGAAGATAAAGAAAACTTCCACTTTAATGTTGAAACACAAGATGGATATTTTCCACCTTCAGTGTCTGAAGTTGCTAAGGGCCACACTGTAAAAGACATCAAAGAGTACTTTCACGTATACCCTTGGGGCCAAATCCCTGAGCAGCTGAAAGAACAGATTCTAGATTACTACCAACGTGCGAACGCTTTTGCTCAAGAGCTGTTAGGTTGGGTTGAAGCTCATGCTCCTAAAGAAGTACAAGAGAAATTCTCTATTGCGTTATCAGAAATGATCAACGGCAGTGAGCAGACTCTGCTTCGTGTTCTTCACTATCCACCAATGCAAGGTGATGAAGAGCCAGGTGCAATCCGCGCTGCGGCACACGAAGACATCAACTTACTGACTGTACTTCCTGCTGCAAACGAGCCGGGCCTTCAAGTTAAAGCTAAAAATGACGAGTGGTTAGATGTACCATGTGATTTCGGTAACATGATCATCAACATCGGTGACATGCTTCAAGAAGCATCAGGTGGTTATTTCCCATCGACAACTCACCGTGTAATTAACCCATCAGGTGAACGCCAAGAGAAATCTCGCATCTCTTTGCCTCTATTCCTTCACCCTAAACCAGAAGTTGTGCTATCTGAAAAGTACACAGCAAATGAATACCTAATGGAACGCCTGAGAGAGCTTGGCGTTATCTAATGAGTTAAATGCTTCGTCCCTAAAACTAGGATAGATGTGAAAGGTCAGCTAAATTGCTGACCTTTTTTGTATCCGCACCAAAGAAGAGCGGCTTTATTGCTAACGATTGTGTTCAACTAAATGGTACTCAGTTTTTGACGATGAAAGGTGTCTTTAAGCAAAACGTTAGAAAGTTGTTTGTCCTTAAGCTCGACAAACCGAAGAAAATCGCTTTCAATTAAAGGAGATACGTTACGGGTGTGAAATAGGTTACGTATAGTATCTACTAGTCGAACAATCCATTAATTCAGAGATGTTAACTGAGTCAACTATGTCGAATCATCAAGATGTGAGAGCAAACTTTCATTGCCATATGGAAAACCCGTTGCTTTGGCCGATAATGGAAGTGCTTAAGCAAAAGCCAAGCGGATGGAAAGTACATACATTGGCGGCTCATTTGAACGACCTTGGGTTTGTGCCAGTGTTAGACCCGATACCTGAGAAAGAGTTGTTTAAAAAGAACTTCCTCATCATGAATGCGCTATATCAGCTTCAAGAAACTTTACACCCTGATGGTTGGCTCCAAGTCCAAGCGATGGACATTGAATTGATGAACGGTCGTTATCACGGAAGCAGCCATAGCATAGATCATCAAGACCCACTTCGAGACTACTATATTAATTGGGTTAACTATGAAGCGGATGAGGGCGAAGTCAAAAGGCTGTTGAACGAGTTTTGGACTCGATACAGAAAGTTTGTTGGTGGTGATGAACTCGATATGGATCGAAGCCGAGCATTGAACCTGTTTGAATTACCGCTGGATGCGACCCACCACGAGATTAGAAAGCGTTGGCGACAACTGGCGTTGAAATGGCATCCAGACAGAGAGCAAGGTAACACCGCAAAATTTCAGACACTCTGTGAAGCATGGCATGTATTACGAAGCTCGTAATCGAACGTAGCTTTTAGCTGCCTAGTTGGTTGGACACCTAAAATAGAAAGCCCCACATTGTGAGTGATACAAGCGGGGCTCGCTAAGTGCTGTAATTACGTTAGGCGTTGTAACTACTTTATTTGTTGGTGCTACGAGTGATCTTTACTCTCACCACTTTTATGCTCAAATGCATAGTCGAGTACTTTACGAATATAAGGTGCGCCGACTTTTGAACCGCCGTTACCATGTTCAATAACCACAGTCGCGACATATTCTGGGTGTTCATAAGGTGCAAAAGCCGTGTAAAGGGCGTGGTCAAGTAAATGCCTAGCGAGTTTCTTCGAGTTGTAGACCTGATCTTTGGCAAGATCAAACACTTGTGCCGTACCTGATTTCCCACCACTCGTGTAATTGCTTCCCTTAAATGCACGTCTACCACTACCACGACTGCCATGGTTTACGAGTCGCATTGCGTTGAGTGGTACATCCCAAATTCTATCGGGTACTTCCGTAATCGAAGGCATCGACTCAGGTTCAACAAGTTGCTGTGTACTAAAATCTTCACCGTGTTCTAAGGTGGCTCTTAATATATGCGGTGGCATTACCTTTCCATGGTTAACCAGTACCGAGGTCGCTTTCGCAAGTTGCATTGGCGTGGATGTCCAATAACCTTGACCAATACCAATCGGGACAGTGTCGCCTTGATACCACGGGGTACGATAACGCATCATCTTCCACTCTCGAGTCGGCATGTTGGCGGTACTTTCTTCATAGATATCGATACCCGTAGGTTCACCAAAGCCAAAGCGATTCATCCAGCTTGAAATGCGGTCGATACCCAAATCAAACGCGGTTTGATAAAAGAATGAATCAACGGACTCTTCGATGGCTTGGGTGACATCGACAGGGCCATGACCCCAGCGCTTCCAATCTCGCCATGATTTAGAGTTTCGTTTTGACCCCGGAATTCTCCAAACCCCATGGTCATTACGAATGGTATCCTCAGAGATGACATGTTCTTGCAGTCCTGCCACTGCCATAAATGGTTTAATAGTTGATGCAGGAGGATAAACACCTAAGGTCGTGCGGTTTACCAACGGATGAGCAGGGTCATTTAATAGACGTTGGTAGTTCTTACTCGAAATGCCATCCACAAATAGGTTCGGGTCATAACTTGGGCTTGATGCCATCGCCAACACACTATTGTCTTTAGGGTCGAGAATAACTGCGCTGCCAGTTCGGTGATTAAGTTGTTCAAAGACGTATTTTTGTAGCTCAAGGTCTATATTTAGCACGATATCTTTGCCAGCTACTGGCGGCACGTACTCAATAGTTCGGACAACTCGTCCACGACTATTTACTTCGACTTCTTGATAGCCTTTAGTCCCATGTAGAATATCTTCATAGTAACGTTCAACTCCAAGCTTCCCGATGATTGTTGTAGCTTGGTAATTTGCGTCTATACCTTGTTCTTCGAGCTTTCTGAGGTCGTTATCATTGATGTGTGCTACATAGCCTAATACATGAGTAAGGACTTCACCATTCGGATAAAAGCGCTTTAAGCTGGTATCAATAGATAGGCCGGGGAATTGGTATTGATGCACAGAGAACTTTGCAATCTCTTCTTCCGTTAGATTCTCTAATATCGTCACTGATTTGAAACGGCGAGTGTTGTGATAACGTTTTTTGAATCGAGCGATCTGCTCGGCATCACGCGGGACGTATTTGTCTAGCTTGGCGAGCATTGCATCGACATTGTCGGTTTGCTCTGGAATCATCGTCAGATCAAAGACAAGCTTGTTCTCCGCAAGCAAGACGCCGTTACGGTCGTAAATCAGCCCTCGAGTAGGGGCGATAGGGAGTACTTTGATTCTGTTGCCATCGGCACGAGTTTGATAACTTTTAAAGTTTTCGACTTGGAGTCGGTACAGGTTACCAACTAAGACAAGAGTGAAGAGCAAGATCCCACAAAACGCGACGATTACACGATTTTTGAATAGGTTTACTTCTTTTTTATGGTCACGCATCTTAACGCGTTTATGATTCATTGAAGCCTCAAAGTTTTGTTACATTTGGTTACACCTGTCGAGTCGGGACTTTATCTGAATATCACTAGGGTTTTGTAAAAGCTGTGTCATGATTTAGGAGATCTAAGGCATTAGATGGCGGTAAACAACGCCTTTAATTTTCTCATTAGAAAAGTTGATAAGTAATTGATGTAATGATTGGTTTTGTGAATTTCTAGAGTTGAAGAGTTTTGAGAGTACTAGAGGTTAGATAAATAGAGGTCAGATAAATTTACGGCCCTCAGAATGAGAGCCGTAGAACGTTAATTTGCTTACTTAGTAGCTAGTAGCTTAGAAGCTTTAGTAAATTAGAAACTTAGAACTTCAAAAGCCTAGAAGCGCAATAAATCTATTATTTAACGAAATCAGTTCGAAGGCTTGAACTGAGATTTACGCATTCGGTTCAGAGCGGCCATCACATCTAATGTTCTTGGTTTCGCTAGGTCACCGTAGTTAGGCATGTTAGCGTGCCATTCGTTTTCTAAAATAGCTTTGAACTCTTTCGCAGGGTTGTTTGACCAACCTGGAGTTTGTGCGAATTGGAACCAAGCCCAACCGATCGCGTTCACTTCAGACGGCGACTCTAATTGCTCAAGGGCAGAAAGGTCTGCAAACTCTTTACCAAAACGCAGTGACTCTTTGCCCTTCGCGTTAACACGGAACTTACCATCAGTCAGAATGTTCATGAGTGAAGCACGGTTCAATGAACGCGGCACAAACGTTTCTAAAGCCGTCTCACATTCGTTAGTACGCTGAGTAGGGTGCTGAGCAATAACGTCTTTTGCTTTTTCAGTCACATCTACCGCTTGGTAGTCGTGCATTTGAATCACAGTGTTCGCTACATCTAGGTAATCACCAGAACCGCCCATTACAACAATGGTAGAGATATCCATCTCTTCACGTAATTGGCCTATACGGTCAACAAGTGGGGTAATTGGTTCGTCGCCTTTTGACACTAGCGCTTGCATACGTTCATCACGAATCATGAAGTTAGTCGCTGACGTATCTTCATCGATAAGTAGAGTTTGAACACCGGCTTCAATCGATTCTTGCAACCAAGCAGCTTGAGACGTAGAGCCAGACGCATCTTGTGTGCTGAAATTATAGGTGTCTTTCTGCATTGGTAAATGATTGATATAGTTCGATAGATTCAAGTTGTGCACACATCGACCATCTTCAGCGCGGATCTTCATCGTATCAATCGCAGTCACGATGCCTTCACGACCGTCACCGGGAATATGGTTATAGATAGAACGTTCAACCGCGTTCAACAGCGTAGATTTACCATGGAAGCCACCACCAACAATCAGCGTGATACCTTTTGGAATTCCTAGGCCTGTCACATCACCTTGGTTTGGTGTGTTTAAAGTAACGCTCAATGATTTTGGAGCAACGAAAGGCACTGCATCTTTCATTGGTAGGTCACAGTTACCCGCGATACGTGGTAGCACGCTGCCGTTAGCAACAAATGCCGCTAGGTTGTTTTCATCTAGTTGAGCACGCAGCGCTTCTTGGTCTTCGATCGTTTCACAATGTTTAATCATTGCGTCGATGTTCAATTCACGCTCAAGCGTCGCGCGACGAATAAACTTCGGTAAGTAAAACGTAATAATGTTGTTCGCTTTCTTAGCAAGAATGCTTCGGCCATCGGCAGGTAGATTGATACGGAAACGGATTTCGATGCCGTGTTCTGTGAAAACAACGGCTGTGTTGTCTAATACCGTTTGACCTGTCAGTACGATAGACACGGTCGATTCTTGTTTTGCGAACTCAGAGAAGCTACGCGCGATAAAATCACGTGCTGCTACTTGGTATTCGTAAGACTTTTCTTTCAGCCAATCTAACCCAGTTAACGACCACGCGCGCGTTGCACGAAAACGAGAAGCTGACGCATATGGGTCACCTTGGATGTGGTCGATGTGTAATTCAAAATCAGCAAAGTCGTATTGACCTTTAATTTGTTGATATGCACGGTAGTTTTGTTTTTCGAGCTTTTTAAGCTTTGCAGTCAACTGATCCATAACGAGGAATGCCTATATAAGGGGAAAGATAAAAACAGAAAGGCGGCGATTATAAAAATCACCACCTTTAGAGTAAAGAGAAAGTAGACCTAAATCCAAAACTAACTGCTCTTTTTCGCTTTAAGCGTAACGAGTAGTCCCCAAATAGTTTTGATTGATTAAGCTGTGTTCGAATTCTTGGCTCGGCATTGGCCTTCCGTAAAGGTAACCTTGGCCCACATCGCAGCCTTCATTGATAATAAATTGCTCCTGAACTTCCGATTCTATGCCTTCAATGGTTACTTTTAGGTCGAGCTTTTTGGCAATTTGGACAATAGAACGAACAATTTCCGAGTCTTCCTGAGAGTTAAGCATTTGATCAATGAAGCTCTTGTCAATTTTAATGGTATCGAACGGAAATTTCTTCAGGTAACTGAAAGAGGCGTAGCCTGTCCCAAAGTCATCAAGTGACAATGTAACTCCAATGTCGTGCAACGATTCCAAGGTGTTCTTAGCGACAACTTCATCTGCAATAAGGCCGCTTTCCGTGACCTCAAGCTCTAAGAAGCTAGGCTCTAAGTGGTAGGTTTCGAGTAGGTGAACCACTTGTTCCGCAAAGTGTACGTTCTTGAGTTGAATTGCAGATACATTCACGGCCATTTTGAAATCGTCGACGTATTCGGACCACTCTTTGGCTTTTTCAATCGCATTACGTAGAACAAAGCTACCCACTTCGAAAATCAAACCGTTTTGCTCAGCCATATGTATCAGGGTTTCGTTAGAAATGTCACCCAAAACAGGATGTCGCCAACGAAGCAAAGCTTCTGCACCAACCCAGCGATGTGTTAACGGACAGACTTTGGGTTGAAAGTAGAGCATAAGGTCATCATTACGAACGGCTTGAAGCAAATAGCCTTCGATCTTATTAATGTGGGTTTGTTCTTCGGTATGAGATTGAGAGTAGTAAGCGAACTTTTGTCCTGAATCTTTACACGCTAACATCGCTTCAGAAGACTTTTGTAGAATGCTTTCCGCGTCATCTTCGCCGTTCGTAATTGCAATTCCTATAAAGGCATGCAGATGCACTTTGTCACTTTCGATATCGAATTCTGAATGCCCGACCTTAACTAGCGTTTGGCAGAGTTCTTCGAGGCGTTGGTGCAAATCTTTAACGCTAAACGCCAATACGAGGTCAACCGAAGTAGGGCGTGCAGTTAATACATCAATATCAGAAATACTGTCGATGCGTTTTCGGTATTCAACAAGCACTTGGTCTAACGCGTTATAGCCGTATCGAGCCTGTATGCGTCTGCCGTTGGTAAAACCAATATGAACGACGGCAAATGAGCAGTCTGTCAGTCTTTGTTGTGACGCTAGCTTGTGGTTTAAGCGGGATTCAAATGCGTTTCGGTTCAAAAAACCCGTACCGAGGTCATGATTCTTTTGAAAATTGATCTTTTGTTCTGCCGCTCTTCGCTTATCAATCTCTTGATTTAATGAATAATTGAGGCTAGCGAGATCTTTAGTACGTGTATAAACACGATTTTTCAAGTCTCTATTCATTTGAGTGAGCTTAGCATGCTGAAACAGGGTTTTAAGCTGAGATTCTATCGAGGTACGAAAGCTTTCCAAAAGCTTAATATAGGTTGGTGTGTAGTGATTCTCTTTCGAATCCAAGATACAAATGGTACCGAACAATTCGCCGTTAGGCCAAAGTAGTGGGATACCACAGTAAGAGACTAAGCCTAGTTTGATGTCAGGGTTGTCTTCCCAGTCAGGATCAGCGAGGGCATTGGGCACAACAAGTTGTTGTTGAGACTCCATCACCGTTTCACAATAAAGCCCATTGCCTAAGGTTTCAGAATCGCCTTTGTTGTATGGGTTGTTTTTACTGCGACTGGTTGAGAACACTTCAATATAGTTGGCGTGAACACGCATGATGAGTGCAGCAGGCACTTGAGTGATTTGAGCTAAGAGGTCAACAATGTTCTGCCAACCGGACTCCATATCGTCTGGAATATCTAAGTCTAGCGTTTTTATTTTCTTCATATGACTCCGAGTCAATTATGCTAAATGCATCAACACATCCTGTGTTAATTATGATGAACCAAATAAACTATGAATCTTACGTTTAGTAAGTATAAGAAATGTTGCACGAAAAAACCTCCGCAATTTTGCAGAGGTTTTCAAATGTGAATCCGGATCTCAGTAATGAGATAAGTTTCGATTAAGGCTTTAATTTTATAAAATCTTCTGTATTAAGTTTCTGGCTATAGTCTACCGATGGTTGAGCAAATCCATTTAATTGCAGAAATTCCTCTTTAAACCCTTGGTAATCGCCTAAAGTTTGGAAGTTGTTTTCATCCATATTTTCTATTAGCTCAGTTACGTGAGCTTGGGTTTCTGGGTCTAGTTCCCAATCATCCATACGAATCAATCGCTCGCCATCAAGTGGTACTTTTGATTGACCATAAAGTTTGCTGCTAAACAGACGCTGCATTTGCTGGATACAACCTTCGTGGGTCTCTTTCTCTTTCATCACTTTATACAAAGCAAGTAGGTACGGGCTGAGTCCTGGGATGAAAACGCTCGCTTTAGTGACTAGGGCTTTACAGACCGTAGCGTAAGCGTTGCCATCAAAGTTTGCTAACTCTAGGTTGAGTGCGTGGCTTGTTTGATGAAGGTCAATCTTAGCGCGTCCCAGCGTACCATCTAAGTAAATAGGGTGCGTGACTTCTGGACCAACATATGAAAATGCGATTGTCTTGCAACCTGGTGCAATAGATTCAGCGTTGATGAGCTCATCTATCCATTGTTCCCAATCTTCGCCGCCCATCACTTTGAGTGTGCTTTCGGCTTCTTCTTCCGTCGCGGCATCAAGAGTGTTGGTCACCCAGTTGTCATGTTCCAGCGAAATAGTTGCACCCGTTACGCTTTCCCCAATAGGCTTAATCGCAGAGCGCCAAAATTCCTCAGAGTCTGGTTTAGGACGAACGCCTGCAGCTAAGCTATAGATAATTAGATCCACCTCCCCTTCGAAGTAGGTTTCAATGGCTTCGACAACTTGTGAACGTGTTTCTTGCGAAAATGCGTCGCCAACGATGTTGATAGCAGTGCGTTGCTCTCGTTCGGCTTCTTTTTTGAAGTAGATGTTGTTGTACCAACCGGCACTACCTAGGGATTTTTCGTTTGGACCACGCTCGAATGAGACGCCTATAGTGTCAGCTTTTGCGCCGCCAAAAGTAAGGGCAATACGAGCGGCAAGGCCAAAGCCCGAGGAAGCTCCGATAATCAGTACTCGTTTAGGGCCATCTTTGATTTGCGGCGCACTCTTAACAAACTTGATTTGTTGCTTTACGGCTTCTTGACAGCCAAGAGGGTGAGCGCTTTTGGCTACCACACCCTTGATAACAGGTTCGATCAGCATAAATAACCTTACAGTTAACGGTGATATGCACTCAGGCTAACGTAAAGCTGTGTAAAATTTATTGAGCTAGACCATTAAAACTTAAAGATACTGATATAATTCTTCGGCGACGAATTCAGCAATCCAAGGTTGAGCTTCTGGTTTTGGATGCAGTCCATCGTTCATCATCCACTCAGGTTTAAGGATGATATGCTCTAGGAAAAACGGCAAAAGTGGCACGTTTTGTTGATCAGCAAGCGCTGCAAAAACGTATTCAAATTGCTGGTTGTAACGCTTTCCGTAATTCGGTGGGATTTTAATCTGCATCATTATAGGTTTCGCGCCCGCAGCTTTAATCTGCTCAATGATTTGATCAAGATTCGCAGACATCAGCTTAGGTGGGAATCCACGAAGCCCATCATTCGCACCAAGTTCAATAAGAACGGTGTCTGGAGCGTGTTCTTCAAGCAGTTGTGGTAGGCGAGCTAAACCATTGCCAGTTGTGTCACCAGAAATACTTCCATTAACTACGGTTACCGTTTTGTCATGCTTTGCTAACGCGTCTGGTAACAAGCTTGGCCAACTCTGTTTGATGTCCATGTTGTAACCAGCACTCAAGCTATCACCAAGGACCAGTAACTTAGAATCTAACTCGGTATCTTGAGCCAAAGAAGCGGTTGAAAATAAAATAAAGAATAAAAAGGAAATTAGTCTAGTCATGCATACATCCATCATTAAAGCCGAATCCGTTTCGAAGACAGTGTCTACTAATCAAGAACATTTAACAATCCTAGAGCATGTTGATATTAACATTCGCGAAGGCGAAACTGTCGCGATTGTCGGCACGTCTGGTGCAGGTAAATCGACCCTAATGACGTTGCTTGCCGGGCTTGATGTACCAACGAATGGCGAAATCAGTTTACTAGGGCAGTCACTTTCACAGCTTGATGACGAAGCTAGGGCGAAAATCCGAAGTGAGTCGGTCGGGTTTGTATTTCAAAGCTTCTTATTAATTCCAAGCCTTTCTGCGCTACAAAATGTCACGCTTCCTTGTTTACTTAAAGGTGAAGACGAAGACATCGAACGTGCGACGGCTTTGCTTGAGTCCGTGGGCTTGCAAGACAGACTTGATCACCTGCCATCTCAGCTATCAGGCGGTGAACAACAAAGGGTCGCTTTAGCTCGTGCTTTTATGATCAAGCCAAAAATCCTTTTTGCTGACGAACCAACCGGTAACTTAGACCAACAAACCGCAGCAAAAATCGTTGAACTATTATTTGAGCTCAACTCTTCTCACGGCACCACATTAGTATTAGTGACACACGATCCTAAGCTTGCGCAACGTTGCCAAAGAACACTTAAGATGCATGTCGGTCAGATAGAGGAAGTCTAAATTGAATTCATCAAACGGACTGAACAAACGCCTGTTCTCATGGAGTGTCGAAGAGATTCGACACGGTCAGTTGTGGCCAGTTTCCATAGCACTAACACTGATCATTGCGTGTGTTTTTGCATTGTCGGCATTGGCCGAACGTATGGAGCAGGTGATTGTTAAACAAGGCAAAGATGCGCTTACTGCCGATAGTGTGTTTATCTCAGCAAACCCAATCCCGCAATCCTTATTAGACCTCACTAAAGTTGAGCAATTTGAAAGCTCTCAGTTGACTCGTTTTTCAACCATGGCATTCAGTGACAACTCGATGCAGTTAGTGACGGTGAAAGCGGTTGAAAGTAATTACCCTTTACGCGGTGAGATGATCTTAGAGGGTGCAGATAAAGCATCCAGTAACCATGTTAAGCCGGGTGAACTTTGGTTAGACGAGCGAATATTCGCACAGTTAGAGGTTGATATTGGTGACAATGTCACTATTGGCGATGCCGATTTAACGATAACTGGGCGAATCAAACAAGAACCAGGCTTGAGCTTTAACCCATTCCAACAAATGCCTGCTGTGCTAATTCATACCAGCGATATCGAGGCCACTGGAGCGATTCAACCGGGCAGTCGTGTTAGTTTTAGGCTGTTTCTAAACGGTGATGATACAAAACTGAAAGCCGCGCAAGAGAGTATAGAATTAACACCAAGCGATCGCTGGCGTACTCAAGATTCAGCCAGTCGTACCAACGACATGTTCGAAAGCACAACTCAATATCTTTCGTTAACGGTTGCTATCGTTGTGATCATGGCTGCGACCACTTTGGTACTCACGTGCCAACATTATGTTGCGAGTCGTCGCAAAACCATCGCGATGCTTAAGAGTTTGGGAGCAAGCAAGCAGTGGATCGTTAAATGGTTGTCAGTACAGGTATCTCTGTTAGTGGTTATCGGTGCAGTACTGGGAATTACCATCGGTATCGGCTTAGAGTTTTTGCTTCGTATACCTCTGGGCGACTTATTACCAACGCCACTTCCTAGCTATGGTATTGAACCTGCTATCTTGGCTATTTTATCAAGCATCTTAATTGGTGCTCCTGCTCTTGGTATTCCGTTAATTGGCTTGGTCAACACTTCTGCAATCAGCGTTATTCAATCAAGTCATCAGTCCAATGAAAGCTACAAGAAATACTTGTTGTTACTGGTACCGATTATTCCAATGATGCTGATGTATGGCGACAATCTATTGGTATGGATAGTTCTAGCGGGTATCGCTTGCCTGTTCTTAGTGCTCGCGATTGTCAGTACGTTTGTTCTGCGTTTAGTTGGCAAGCTGCCGACAACGACATCTATGCGTTTGGCATTAAGCCGAATTAATCGCACACCATTAGCAACAGGGATTCAATTTGGTTCTTTAGCGCTATCTTTGATGCTGCTATCGATCATTTGGTTGGTGAGAAGCGATCTACTGTCAGATTGGCAACAAACCTTGCCCGAGAATGCGCCCAACGCGTTTGCACTTAACATTGCAAGCTATGAGAAAGACAGTTACCTTGCAACCATTGATGAAAATGAAGTCGAACGTACTCAAGCATTCCCAATCATTCGTGGACGATTGACGACTATCAATAGTGTCGAAGCATCTGAGTATAGCGACACATCAGAGCGAACTGATGCTCTAAGTCGCGAAATCAACTTCACATGGGGAGATAGCTTGCCCGAGTACAATGAAGTGCTTGAAGGCAAATGGACGCAGGAGCAGGGCGTATCTGTTGAATCTGACGTGGCTGAGCAGCTAGGTCTGAAAATTGGAGATGAACTTGCTTTTACCATCAACAGTCAAAATGTATCAGCCAAGGTTAACAGCATCCGTAAAGTAGAGTGGCGAGAAATGAAGCCGAACTTCTACTTCATATTTACGCCAGATGTTTTGAGCTCTATTCCTTCTACTTGGCTAGTGAGCTTTAGATTAGAAGAGCGACACAATCAAATGCTCAACAAACTCTCTCGAAATCACCCAACCGTGAGTTTGATGGATATTCGTAAGATGGGCAGCAAGATCCAAGAGTTGCTCAAACAGATTGTTTGGTCGATAACGGTACTTGCGGCGTTAGGTGTGGTTGCGGGGCTGTTGCTTATCTTTACTTTGTTGAGATTGAGCTTATCTCAAAGACAACAAGAAATACGTTTATACCGAACGTTAGGCGCAAGTAAGAAACGCATTCTCAATACCATTTGGTGTGAGTACGGTTTAATGGCATTAGTGGCAGGCTCAATTGCTGCGCTCGGTTCTGAGCTCAGTGTCGCAGGGGTAATGAACTTTGGCTTCGAACTAGAACCTTCACTCCACCCGATGCTTTGGGTGGTGCTACCTGTGCTAACATTTATAACATTGGCCGCAGTGGTGAACAGCTTGATAAAACGTCTATTGGCACCAGTAAACAAGGATTTTGGTTAGTCATTAGCGTGATCTAACCAAATGCTTAAAACGGTTTAAAAGTGAGATTATTTGTATTTAGTCATGCACTATTTATAAGGCGTCGCTTTAGACCGTTTTTTATTTGACCAACGCGTAGCACAACTAGCAAATATCTCACCTTTATTTTCCAACTTTTTAGTATTTTTTAAAACTAATTGCGCAATAATGCCGATTTAATGAACAGTGGTTAGTCCCTGTAAACAAAGGGTTTGCGCAACTTAGCAAGAACGTTATCAACAGTTATCCACAAAAACGGTGGATAACTTTAGGGATAAGTTAACCTCTATGTTTTAAGAGTACTTAGGCAGCCTTTATGTGGCGTCACTTAGGACAAATTTGACTGTTAGAATAACCTTCAAAACTCTATCTGGAGTTATTGAGTCAAGAGGTTATTTATGTTTTTTACATAGATATTAAATCCCGCCTATCTAAGACCTTGATAAAAATGTGTTTTAATTCATCTCAGAACAAAAGTAGAATAGCGGCAGTTAATCTTATTCTACAGAACACGATGAACCACAACAAAACGGATACAAATCAACCTTCTATTGCCATTGTTGGTGGTGGTATTGCCGGAACCACGAGCGCTATTCATTTTAGTGAGCTGGGTTTTAAGGTCATTATCTTGGAAAAAGGGCCAAGTTTGGTTAATGGGCCACCCATTTGCCACTTGCACGCTGGCGGCAATTTGTATCGAGATATTTCTGTAGAGCAGTGTCTTCAGTTACTCACGCAGTCAATTGATACCGTCCGCTTGTTCCCTCATACGATCAATATTCGTCCTACAATCATCGCGGTTCCGCACAGTGATGGTGGAGAACCGTTGGATCTACTTCCTCGCCTTAAGATAATCAAGAACGCTTATGCCGCGCTTGTTAAACAAGATAAAAGCAACCAAGTGCTGGGTGATCCGGAAGAGTATTACAAGCTGTACAGCAAACAAGATTTATTAGCGCTTTCTGCGAAAACACAGCCTCTGAAACCCACATCGCTTGATGATTGGTGTATTCCTTTTGCCAAACATACCGATTTAGAAGCCCTTAAGTATCCTGTTGCTATGGTTCAAGAGTATGGTTGGAGCGTATTCCGCTTATCTGCAACCGCTCAACTCTCTTTGGGGCAACAAGCAAACTGTACTGTGTTAACCAACAGCCGATTACAATCTGTTGAGTCGACAGGCCAAGCTTGGATTTTGACTTATACAGACGCCGAAAACCAAAGTTGCCAACTAACGACCGATTACTTGATCAATGCGAGTGGATTTGAAACGGGTATCGTGGACGACTTTGTTGGCTCTAAGCAGCAAAGACTTGTTGAGTTTAAAGCTGCATACGTTACAGAGTGGCCATCTTCACAACAATGTAAGGAAGAGTGGCCAGAGGTTATCTTCCATGGTCCTAGAGGCACACCGCAAGGCATGGCCCAATTAACGCCGTATGCTGATGGTGTGTTCCAACTTCACGGTATGACAGAAGGGATTACTCTGTTTGAGGGTGGTCTTGTTTCTTCATCAACAGATTCGTCACAGCCACAGTTACCTTCGAAGCTTCTTAAGAAAATCGTATCGGGTTGGAGTGAAGAGCAGCTTGAATTAAGAACTCGTGCTGCAATAAAGCATATGTCTCAGTTCATTCCAAGTTTTCTCTCTGCACAGGTGGGCGGCAAGCCGTTGTTCGGTGCTCAACAGATTCCGGGAACCGATCCTAGCTTACGAGCTTCAGACGTTTCATTCTGTGGTGATCGCTATGCTCGACTTGAAGTAGTAAAAGCGTCTTCAACGTTAGAGGCGGCGCAAAAAGTTGCTGAGCAATGGTTTGATATTGCGGAGGCTGTTTCGATTGAAGAGACCCACCCAGTGACACTGTCACTTGAGTTGGGTGATATTGAAAATAGAGCGATAGGTTTAACTCAAGAGCGCGGCTACCCAAATGCTCTTGCTAAGGTATCAGGGCAAGAACACGGTTAAAATTACGCTAATTCGCCTAGCGCTTAAATCGCGATTGTCTTGCCAAAAGCACAGTCCAGCTTGCTGCCAACAGTAAGCTGGACTTTTAGTTTATACGTCTTGATCGAGTGGCATTTATCTAAAGGTGCGCATCAATAACCGAAAAATTGCGCCCACTGACACCATACATCTTGTAAGCCCAGCCTGTCGCCTTTACTAAACGATATTTCATGTCCAGGCTTGGCTTGTGCTAAGCGTGGTAAGTCGATTCTCGCGACGCAACCAATCTTCGGGTAACCACCAATGGTCTGCCTATCATTTAGCAACACGATAGGCTGCCCATCTTGGGGGATTTGAATAGAGCCTAAGGCGATACCTTCTGACAAAAGCGAAATCTCAGGCGAGGCGACTGGGTCGCCACTAAGTCGATAGCCCATCCGATTAGAGTTTTGATCAACGTTATACTGTGCGTTATACAAAGTCTCTTTTGCTGACTTCGAGAATAGCTCGCTTTGATAACCTTCAATAACTCGTAGGTTCACTGGTAGGTTGTAATTAGGTGTGTATCGGAAGGTGACACTCAGTGCTTTAAATGGGCGAGATAGTTGGTGTTGGGTAAAAGCTATTTGTTGCCCTTGCTGGCATGGCTCTCCATCTTGTGTTAATCCACCAATCTTTTCACGAGTCACTGTAGAACAGCTATGAAGAGTTAATGGAACATCGAAGCCACCCTTAACGGCTAAATACGCCCTTAGACCATTTTTAGGTAAACCAAATGAAAGAACTTGCCCTTCGAAAGCTTGAAAAGTACGCCAGTTAGATAGTGGTTTACCATCGAGCTTAGCTTGTAAATCGCCACCACATAATGCCATTTCGCAATCAAAATCGATTCGCAACGCGCATTGCCCAAGCGTAATTTCCAATACCGCTCGGTTTACTGGGTTTCCCAATAAGTGATTGGCCCAGCTATAAGAGTAATCATCAACCGGACCTCCTTGTGTCAATCCAAGGTGAGCAACACCAAATCGCCCAAAGTCTTGAATTAGACTCAACGGTCCGGGCTTAATCACTGTCAGTGTTGGTTTAGCTATTGTTTTAACCATTAACGGCACCTCCACTAATCGCCATAAACCTAAGCTCAATAAATTCTTGTTTTGATATCGCGGTGAAACGAACGGTGTCACCGACATTAAGTAGTGATAGTGGCGTTTGCGTGTTACCAGCGTTCTTCAATTGGCTGTGCTCAAACAACGGCAGCGGGCAATTGCCAATAATATTCCAGCCACCCGGTGAATCCGAAGGGTACACAGCCGTTTTTGTATCCGCGATGGCGATACTGCCTTTCGGTACATTTAAGCGGGGTGTGGAATGACGGGGCAAAGCAAGCTCATTAACCACATCAGACATAAACGCAAAGCCAGGCGTAAACCCAATCGCACTGACGCTGTATGTCTGTGAGGTGTGGTATTGAATAATATCGTCCAGAGACAGGTCTTTGTCTTGATACCTGTCTAAATCGAGCGCCGTTTCGGGTGAATAATAGGCAGGAAGATCAATAGTATTACGAGTGTTACTCACATTAGAGAAAGACGATAGAGAGTGATTCAACAAATCATTGAGTTGTTGAATGAACTGATGTTCTGAAACTCGATAAGGCAAGTAGTCTACCAGAACGGTGTGGTAAGCCGGTGTCACATTCATCAACACTGATGCTAAGTTTTGGCGAATAGCATCGGAAAAGTGAGCCATGTACTGCGCATATTCAGCACTAGATTGTTTATTTGAAGGCGATAGCGTCAAGGTGACCAAGATACTACATTCTGCGACTGGCACTATATTGAATTCAATCTGATTCGTCGTCATTTCGTTTCCATACGTTTGTTTGCTTACCTTTGGTTTGATTACTTGGCGTGTCTAACTTCCATGTCCAGGAACTAGATTTTATGAGTTATTGGTTAGGCAAGCGATTAAGCCGTGCGCCCTACACATCACACGCGCTAGTTAAAAGCATTGAGGTCTTGTCTGATTTTTCTAATTAATGCGATGGATTGAGGGTTATCGCCATGGACACAGATGGTATCCGCTTCAATGGGTAGCCTTTCACCTTCAATGGTCGTGACAGAACCATAGTTAATGATTTGCATGACTTGGTTGTAGATGTCGTCTTGATTGACGTAAACCGAGCCTTTTTGAGTTCGCGGTGATAACTGTCCGTTATTTAAATAGGCACGATCGGCAAATGCTTCAAATAAGAGTGGCAAGTCGTGATCGTCAGCAATATCCAAGTATTGCTGATTGTCTGATGAAGAGAGAATCATCAAGGGGATATTAAACTCAGCGACCGCTTGGGCAACAGCGTTGAACACATCGATATTTGCCATCATATCGTTGTAAAGGGCACCATGAGGTTTCACGTAGCCGACAGAGGTATGGTGATAGCGGCAAAGCGCTTGTAGTGCACCGACTTGATAGCAAACCAGTTCACTGATTTCATCCATGGTATGGGGGATAGAGCGACGTCCAAAACCAACTAAATCTTGATAACCGGGGTGAGCACCAATTTGAGTATGATAGTGCTGAGCCAGTTTAATGGTCTTGGACATAACGTGCGGATCGGAAGCGTGAAAACCACAAGCAATGTTCGCCATATCAACCCATTCCATGACAGATTCATCATCGCCCATCTTCCAGTTACCGAAACTTTCTCCCATGTCGCAATTAAGCAGAATCTTCGTTGTCACGTGGTGTTAATCCTTTACGTTGTTGTATCTAAAGACGTTCGTATAAATGACAGAATTAAACAGTGACCTAACTCAAAGTTTTGCGGTTATGAATTTATTAGTACAGCATTTCATATATAGTCTATTATCAATAAAAACATTAATATTTGTCTGTATATTAGGTGAGCGTATGATTTCCCGACCAGTTTGCTTAGGATTAGCATTGACCACACCAGCTTGTGTAATGGCTCAGGAAAACTCTCTAGATCAACTCATGTCAATGAGCCTTGAAGAGCTATCTATGTTAGATGTTGAAATGGAAACAGCATCTAAGGTTACTCAAAAACTCACAGATATTCCCTCGTCTGTGTATGTACTTTCAAACGAGCGAATTCAGCGCAGCGGTGCAAAAAGTATCGCCGAAGTTTTAAAACTCGTACCGGGTTTAAAAGTTACTAAATTCAATGAAACATCTTGGTTTGTCTCTACAAGAGGATTTCATGACGGTCTCTATAACAAAATGTTGGTGATGATGGATGGGCGGAGCCTATTTAGCCCTGTCTATGGTGGAACTTATTGGTCCGACGTTGATTACGTACTCGCTGATATTGACCGAATCGAAGTACTAAAAGGGCCGGGTGGTACAATTTGGGGAGGCAATGCTGTCAACGGCGTCGTAAATATCATTACTAAGTCTGCTAATGATACACAGGGGACTTATCTCTCTGGTGTCGCTTCTAATACGGATAACTATGAGTTTAGCGTTCGTCAGGGCTTAAGCTTGAACGACAATGTGAACGCTCGTGCGTTTTATAAGTACCGAGAAGAACCAACGTATCGCACAAACGAATCTGAAAAATGGAAAGCGCAAACTGCTGGTATGGTGTTTCAACCGAGCAATACCAATGAAAGTTGGTCATTACGTATAGGCGGTGAAAAAAGCTTTTATGAGTCTGAGCTGTACACGTTCCAGTATGACAACTCAGGATCGTTTGTCGAATCAGAATCCAATGATTTCGATAACAAGAGTCAATCTTTTTACGTCCAATTTAACGACTCCCTTCATTTTGAAGAAAATTCGACACTCTCGTATTCGCTATGGGGAGAGTATAATGAGGACAATGCGCCAGACGCCCCGGGAAGCTATTCCACCATCGATTTTGACTCTACCTATATCAGCCAGTTATCGGTAAGCCATCAAATGACACTCGGCGGTGGATTGCGATACATGTATCTCGACTTCTCTTCAAGCCAAGTTTCTGACGTCGATTGGTATAACCCAGATTACTACGGTCGAGCTTATAACATTAAATCAGCAAATGACTATATTGCGAATGCTTTTGTTCAATCTCAAATTCAATTGACCGAAGCACTATCTATTACGGTTGGCGCTAAGGTAGAACACTTTACACAGAGTGATTCGACGGAACTTTCACCTCAACTGCGCGGTTTATACAAGTTAAATCAACGTCACTCTGTCTGGGCGGGACTAAGTCGTGCGGTCGTTGCGCCTTCTTATATGGATTCAAACTCCACATACTACTTCAACAGTTACTATGCCGATTCAAATGACAGTTACCTCGATGTCTATAAATCGAACTCGAACCTAGAAACAGAGAGTGTCATTACAGCTGAGATGGGATATCGCTATTCTAACAATTCAAACTTCGAGCTCGATGCGACGATATATTTAAGTGAACATGACAACCTTCGCTTCCATAGTTATGACGCTAGCGATATCCCGGCAAATCATGTCTATGTCGGCGCGCTATCTGACGACTATAAAGCGAAAACTTATGGGTTAGAGTTGGGGGCGAGTTATCACCTAACTGAAGATCTAACCAGCTACCTAAGCTACGCTTACACAACGCTAGAAGGTGAAAATATAGGTGATGACCCTAAATCTAGCCCTCAAACGAGTGTTTATTACGATATTGATAATGAACATTTAGCTACGGCACAGTTGATGTGGAATATCACCGATAGTTGGCAATTCGATGTGATAGGCCAGTACATTAATGTGAATTACCCAGACTATTGGGTAGCGGGTGATGGCACTCAATATGAATGGCAATCTTACCCGCATGAAATAACCTTTGATGCGCGTCTCGCATGGAAAAAATCGTCCGCAGCGCCTTTAATTGAAGTGGTTGTTGAAAACATAGGTAAGAGTGACGGCTATCAAGCTGAATTCACATCTCAGAAAAGCGTCAATCAAGAGTCGGTGTATGTGAGGGTCTCTCATGAATTCTAAATGGCTTAAGCACCGCATTAAGCTCTGCTTCACTAAATTAAGCCTGGCCGCTTTGACTATGCTTATTGTGCCTTGGAATACATCGGCGGCTAGCTTCAAACCGCATGAAGTTAAAGCGGTGTACCTGTTTAGAATTGCGAACTTTATTCGTTGGAATGACGAAAGCACAATGAATGTTGTTAACTTTTGCGTTATCGGCGATAAAAAAGTAAGCAAAGTACTAGCGTCAATTACAGAAGGGAAATCTATTCGTTCACTCGATATCCGAGTTCAACAATCGGTGGCGCCTAAGTGTGATATCACCTATCTATCTGATCTGGATAATAACGAATTTAGTAGCAATGCACACTCACCCCATACTGTCACGATCAGTGATATTCCTAACTTTACGGATATGGGAGGTATCATTGAGTTAACGCACATTGATAACAAGCTCAAACCTAAAATCAACTTAACAAACGCGAGACGTGGTGAATATATCATCGGTTCAAATTTGTTACGAATCGCTATAGTGGAGGGCCAGTAATGCTGTCTTTCATTAATAATATATCGATTAAAAACAAGTTGATCTTGCCGATTATTATCTTTATCGGGGTTACTTTCGTCACTATTCAATCAGTTAATTACACTGTCACTTTTGAGCGAGAGAAAGAGAGCCTGATCCAGCGAGTTAAGGTATTGGCGCAAGGGGTAGCATATAACCTACAAGCAGCAATCTTATTTGAAGATAAGTCGTCTGCTCAGGAGATTTTATCAGCGTTCATTGCAGATAGAGATATTGTGAGGGTAAAGCTCTATGACACTAATGAGCAGTTATTTGCTAACTATCAAGTGAGCAATACCTTGATCCCAAGGCCGACTGCTGATGAATTAATTGATATCGCGGATCATCAATTTGCCATCTCTGAACATTTCATCTTTTTGCTTGTTCCGGTGACTCTGGATGATGCTGTTATCGCGAACTTGAGAGTGACGATATCAAAACAGACGTTTAATTCGATCTTAACGAATATTTTCAAGGTTGCAGCCGTCTACCTGTTGTTTCTGGTCATATTAGGGGGAATATTGGTCAAATTGGTTCAACGCTTGATTATCGAGCCGATGTTTGACCTCAATGAGGCGATGCAAGCCTTTGTTGAGCGCCGATCAGAACAACCAAAATTAGTCGCAACCAACCGTGATGAGATAGGGGATCTGGTTCGCGCATTCAATACCATGCTGGAAAGGCTTCAACATCGCGATAACCAAATCAATTTTACGCTAGATAAATTACAAGAAGAAAAATCATTCGCAAATGAAGTGGTTGAAACCGTTCAGCACTCGTTGTTAGTCGTGGACGACAAAGGGCTCATCGTTCATGCGAATGTCGCCACTCGTGATATTTTTAAGTGCTCAGAAGCGTTTCTTGACAACTTGTTGATCCAAGAGCTGATCACAACGAAGCAAAAAGGATTTTTACAAGACGTCATCGACGCCAATATTGAGCTCAATGACGAACTACTTGAAACCACAGATCTATTTCAATCAAAGCGCTGGCTTCGTGTGAGTAGTCGTTCGCTGTCAAAACAGGGCCGTATACTTTATGCAATACAAGATGTAACTGAAATAGAGATAGCAATGAGCCGCCAACGTATTGCGGCAGGTGTTTTCGAGAACAGTAAAGACGGGCTTATAGTATTAAATTCGTCTAATGTAATTACTATGGTTAACCCAGCTGTGACTCAACTTCTCGGTTATCACGCCGATCTGCTGGTGGACAAAACACCATTTGAAGCATTTTCTTGGCAACAATTCTCTTCATTAATGCCGACTATTCGTAGCTCATTGGAAAATTATGGCCAGTGGCAAGGAGAAATCTGGGAGAAGAGTGCGTCTGGCACCTTGATTCCAATGTTTGTCAAAGTGAATAGAGTTTCATCAGACAATGAAAAAGATGAGTTTGATATGGTATTAACGCTGTCGGATTTATCTAACGTCAAAGAGATGGAGAGGCTCGAACACTTGGCTCATCACGACGCGTTAACAGGATTAGCCAATAGGGCTCAACTGTATAAGGTGATGGATGATGTCATAACCTCTAGTCATTATTCAAATCAGCTCTTTGCGGTGATCTATTTGGATCTTGATGGTTTTAAACACGTTAACGATAATTATGGACACGATGCGGGCGACGCAATTCTCAAACAAGTATCAAATAGGCTGTTATCTCAGGTACGGGCAGGTGATTTGGTTGCACGTTTGTCGGGAGATGAATTCGTTCTTATTATTAAACAGACAAACAAAGCCTTGTTGGTTAAGTTAGCTGAACGATTGTTAGAGCTTATTGAACAAGAAGTAAATTATAAACAGAGCTCACTTCATGTTGGAGCAAGCTTGGGGATCCATTTAGTTGATGGCTCTGAGCGCGATATTGACGTGATTCTGAGAATTGCTGATGAGGCGATGTACCAAGCGAAACGCAAAGGAAAAGGGCAATTTGTGTTCTCTCATGATGGTTAATTGCCTCAGGCATTTGTGACCTCAACCTAAGTTGTTGTATCATAAGTGATAGGTTGAGTATTTTTAATTAAAAGGTCTGCTAAACATGAATGTTCTAGTTACAGGTGGCATGGGTTACATTGGTAGCCATACAAGTATCCAGATGATTAACGCAGGTATGACTCCTGTACTTTTTGATAGCTTGTACAACAGTAAACCAAGCGTTCTAGAGCGTATCGAAAAGGTATCTGGCGTTCGCCCTAGCTTCATTGAAGGCGACGTTCGTGATAAAGCGCTTTTAACTGAAACCATGAAGAAACATAACATCGAAGCGGTTATCCATTTTGCAGGCCTTAAAGCAGTCGGTGAGTCAGTGGCAAAGCCTCTTGAATACTACGACAATAACGTAAATGGCACGTTAGTTCTTGTTGATGCAATGCGTGACGCTGGTGTTAAAACTTTAGTATTCAGTTCTTCAGCAACGGTGTACGGCGATCCTGCGAGTGTGCCTATCACAGAAGATTTTCCAACTAGTGCGACGAACCCTTACGGTCGAAGTAAGCTAATGGTTGAAGAGTGTTTAACCGATTTCCAAAAAGCCAATCCGGATTGGAGTATTACACTGCTGCGTTACTTTAACCCTGTAGGTTCACATCCAAGTGGTGAGCTAGGTGAAGACCCGCAAGGTATCCCAAATAACTTAATGCCATTTGTCTCTCAAGTAGCAGTGGGCCGACGTGAATTCCTATCTGTCTTTGGTAGTGATTACCCAACAAAAGATGGGACCGGTGTTCGTGATTACATCCATGTAATGGATCTATCTGACGGCCACATTGCAGCGCTCGAGAAAGTAGGGCGTAAAGACGGTCTTCATATCTACAACCTTGGTACAGGTAACGGTTCAAGTGTATTAGATATGGTTAAAGCATTTGAAAAAGCGAGCGGCAAAGATATCCCTTACCAACTTGTTGATCGTCGTCCGGGTGACATTGCTGAATGTTGGGCAGACCCAGCCAAAGCTCAAAAAGAACTCGGTTGGAATGCGACACGCACACTGACTGAAATGACCGAAGATACATGGCGCTGGCAGTCAACCAACCCTGATGGTTTTCCTGGCTAACCGAGTTGTTTCATGAATGGTTAATGTACAAAAAGATGCTTTAGAGCATCTTTTTTGATCTAAATCGAATAAAAACTGAATTAGCGGTTAAAAAGTATCATTCTGTATCGGTTGTTGTTATCATGCTTGCGAATTATATGTTTAATGTTAATTTTCTTTGGAGTTAATCATGGAACTAGGTCTAATCATCACTTTTATCATTGCTGCTGCAGTAATGGTTAAGAAAGAAATGGCAGAGAAGTAATTTCACTTACCCCTTTTTGATACAATTTTTAGTGAAATAATAAAAGCCAGCATTTAGCTGGCTTTTTAGTATCTGCAGTTCAGCTTTTTAACGAATTAGAATTCGTATTTAGCTGAAATGCCATAGTTTCTTTCCGCTTGAGAGTTTTCTTTGTAAAGCTCATCATCTCCGCGAACATCATTCCAACGGTAGTATTCTTCGTTTGTTAGGTTGAACACACCGCCACGAATCGTTAAGTCTTTGATAGGCTTGTAGTAAGCCGTTAAATCAACAACGGTTGCACTTGGAAGCTCAGCTTGACCAGCGTTACCGCCATTTTCATCATCAAAGTTGATGTCTGAACCAGATTTATCAGCCGTATAGTTTAATTTAAGGCTAGTACCCCAGTTTTGGCTTGGCGCATCATAGTTAAGACCTAATACAGCATTCCAAGGGTTCACACTGTTTAGTGCATTTCCGTTACCGTCTTCACCTTCAGTGTAAGACGCCACGAAATGAGTTGAGATGCCTTCAGGCGCTCCCACTAAAACATCCCAAAGTAACGTGTTAGAGAACTCAATGCCCTTAATCGTTGCAGATTCTAAGTTAACATTAGAGTAGTGTGTCGTACCACCAACTTTCTTCGTTACCACAGTTTCAATGAAATCATCGTAATCACTGTAGTAAGCGGCAATTTCAGATGAAGAAGCCTGAGTATTGTGACGGTACCCTAACTCGTATGAAATACTTGTTTCTGATTTCAAATCTGGGTTCGGATCGTTTACGTAACCGTGACCAGGGTTGTCATATGTATAGTACAGTTCATCAAATGAAGGAGCTCTAAAGCCTTGGCTAATTTGCCCAAACACAGTACCTGTATCTGTGAGTTTGTAAGTCGTACCTAAACGCCCTGTTACTGCAGAATCTGAGAAATCAGTTAGTGATTCAGCTGTATTTTTTCCTGGATCTGTTGAGAAGTAATCAAAGCGTACTCCTGGGGTAACAATGAGCTTGTCATTCAATAAACTAATTTCGTCTTGTACAAATAGACCAAACTTTTGTTCTTTAGCATCAGGAGTGTATACATAAAGCTTGTCATCAGTCGCAGGATCAGAGTTGTACTCCATATTTGTATTGCTGATGTCACTATGTGTATAAGTAGCACCATAAACTAGGTAATGGTTATTAATCTCTTTATCAAGCTGTGTTTCTATCTCTAGCTTATCTTCGGTGTATTCATAGTCTTTTGTTTGAAGATTGTCATTGTTAGCAGGGACATAAGGGGGGAAACCAGGACCTGCAGGTTTAAAGCGCTTCGTCACACCATTCTCTTCTTTAGAAATGTACGACACTTTGCTGGTCACGGTATCGGCAATTGCGCCATCAGCGAACCAAATGTGTTTAATCGCAAATCGATTTTGCTCTGTATCATCTGCACCCGTGTAGCTATCGTAGCTTGAGTGATAAATGTCAGAGTCTGAAGTGTCTTTGATTAGCTCAGCTAGAAACTCAATACGATGGCTTTCATTCAATTGATATTGCAATTTTACCAATAGGTTATCGGCTGATGTGTCTTGATCTTCTACTGCGTAATTCTCTAAGTTATTAGAGTCGCGGAAGTTTTGAAGCTCTTCACCGTCACGACGAGTGTAGGCAACCAATGTTTCTAAATCACCGAATCGATTAGCTAATGCAACATGCTCACTAAAAGAATTATCTTCTGAAGAGTAAGACAGTTTCGCTTGGCCACCGAAGTCTTCGCCATCTTTCAAGAAATCAGAAGGGTCTTTAGTTTCAAAGGCAACAACACCACCAATTGCGTCACTTCCGTGTAAACTTGAAGCAGCACCTTTGATAATTTCGACACTTTTAAGCATGTCGGGATCAATTGAAATACCGCTAGAATTGATAAATGCGTATGGACCACCATCAAATGAACCTGGCTGAGAAGAGCCATCGACCAAAATCTTAACGCGTTTACCTTCCATGCCACGAATGTTGATAGTCTGTGCGCCTTGGCGAGAGCTTGAATTCATCGTTACACCCGGAGTGTATTCGAAGATTTCATTCACATCTTTCGCCATATTCTCTTCAATTTGCTTATCCGAAATGACAGTAACAGAAGCTGCTGTATTGATAAGTGTTTGATTAGTACGAGTCGAAGATACAACAACCTCATCAAATAGGGCATAATCGTCAGCAAAGGCTGATGTTGATGAAAGCGCTAAAACGATTGAAGCAGAGAGTAGGGATTGCTTATACATCTGATAGTTACCTTAGTTCCATAGTCTTATCTTGATTTGCGAAAGATAATATTGGATCCAAATGATAATTACTATTATTTGCATTTAAATAATTTTCAATCTTATCAACTAATTCATAATTAATACTCTTAAATACCTGTATTAAAAAGACTTTTACAGTTCCATTCGCGGCATGAATGCTTCTGTTTTTGTGATTCAGATCTCATTTATAAAGTAGGAAAGCTATGCATAGTCCAATAACACTTGAAGCATTACACATATTAGATGCCATTGATCGTCGTGGGAGTTTCGCAGCTGCAGCGAATGAACTGGACCGAGCACCTTCTTCATTGAGTTATCAAATCCAGAAGTTAGAACAAGACTTAGATATCATGATTTTTGATCGCTCAGGCCACCGTGCAAATTTCACGGAAGCGGGGCAGTTAATATTAGAGCAAGGTAGAATCATTCTTGGTGCCACTGAACAACTCGTTAACGATGCGAATATTCTTGCTAATGGCTGGGAGCTCGATTTAACCATTGCCTTTGATGGCATCATTCCTATTGCCAATTTCTTCCCGTTGGTCGACGAACTCGGGAAAATCAGCAAAACACGTGTTCGCTTACAAGAAGAGATCTTAGCCGGATGTTGGGAATCCCTGACAGATGGCCGAGCCGATTTGTTGGTATGTCCCAAGCTCGACACGATTCCAAACGATATGAAAAGTGACACCATTGGTAAGATGGAAATGGTATGGGTCGCGGCATCAAGCCACTACGTTCATAAGCGCTCTGGCGAGTTCGACCAAAAGGCGAGGGAAAGTTACAGGGTTATTGCAATTGCAGACACTGCACGCGATCAACCAGCGTTAAGTCGCAACATTCTAGAGAAACAACCTCGTTTAACCGTAACAAGCTTCCCTGCAAAAGTAGAAGCTCTAACGACGGGATTAGGGATTGGTACATTACCGAGTGTTATAGCGAAACCATTGATCGAATCTGGCGTTCTACAGCAGATTTCGGGAACAGAACCGCAACCTATCGATATTGTGATGGCTTGGCGACGCAACAAAATGGGCGACGCCAAGTCTTGGTGTATCCAACATCTTAAAAAGACATGGGCGTTAAAGTAACGGTAACACCATATCTGCAGTACCATATTCAAAACTGATATCTAGCTCGAAGCCGAGCTTTTGGGCTAGTGTCAGCATCCCTCTATTGGTTGGCATTGTCATACCAGACATCTGTTTTGTCTGCTTCGCACGACAGTAATCGATAACCTTAGTCATAAGAATTCGACCTAAACCAACACCTTTAAGATCAGACCGAATCAATATCGCGAATTCAGCGTCCGTATTCTCTGGGTTAATCAGCGCACGGGACACACCAATAATCGCTGGAACGCCTTGTTCCTCACGTACCACTACAAACGCAATCTCTCTATCGAAATCAATCTGAGTAAAATTAGCTAATGCTTCATGATTAAACTCGCCCACATCACTAAAGAAACGCTTGTAGAGATCCTCTTTAGAGACACGATTAATGAAGTCGGCATGAAGTGGTTCATCTTCAGGAAGAATAGGGCGCAGCAACACTTCTGTCCCATCTTTTAACTGGATGCGTTCTTCAAGCTCTACAGGGTAAGGGCGAATCGCCAGTCTTTCTTGTGGATCACCTTCGTAGGCTTTCAATATAATATCGGCATCCAATATCGTAAATTTGTCTCCATTAGCGAGTACTGGGTGTATATCCAAATCGTGTATCTCTGGGCAATCCACCACCATTTGAGAGATACGGACCAACAGCTCAGACAAACCTTCTATATCAATGGGGTTAGGCAGTTTTTGCAGGCGAATCTTGCCACTTTTTATCGCCCTAATGATCAAGTAACGGGCCAGTGTCATGTTAAGCGGTGGGAAAGCAGCCGCGGCATCAATCGATTCGTCCCACTCAGAGCCACCTTGGCCAAGTAAAATGATAGGGCCAAAGGTTTCGTCCGTTGTAACCTTAACTCGCAGTTCTTGGCCGCCTGCAAGCTTGGCCATTCCTTGAATCAACAGCCCATGGATATGCGCGGTAGGGAACGACAATTGAGATCGATCGAGAATTGCCTGAGCGGCATTCGCGACTTCACTACTGTTTCGTAAATTCAGCATCACGCCTTGAACGTCCGACTTATGCGCAATGTCTGGAGAACGAAGTTTTACGGCAACCGGATAACCAATTGTTTCAGCTATATGTACCGCTTCACTTGGGTCGGAAGCGATCCATGTGGGTAGCACATCAAGGTTGAAGTGCTTGAAAAACTGACTGTTTTGATGGGTATCAAGACTAACTGTATCTTTATCCAGCAGTTGGCGCTCTATCCAATTTTTTGCATCTGCCAAGTCTTCAATGTGCACTTTTTCTGCCGTGGTCGGCGTTTCCATTAACTGACGTTGGTTACGTCTGTACTCGACCAAGTGCATGAATGCGACCACTGAGCTTTCAGGCGTTCGATAGGTCGGGAAACCCGCTTCGGTAAACAGCTTTCTCGCTGGCCTAGCTGTTAACTCACCAGACCAATTCGTCAGGATGTTAAAGCGCTTGTGGCGAGGGTGCTTCTTAATCGCTTCAATAATTCGTTCAGCCGTTCTAGCGGAATGTGCAATTGCTGAAGGGCTATGCATGATAAGAATCGCATCCGCTTCATCGCCATCGAGTAAGATGTTTATGGTATCGATATAACGCTGATCACCAGCATCACCAACAATATCGATAGGATTGCTATGAGACCAACTCGATGGCAACACCTTGTTCAATTGGTCGAGTGTCTCTTCAGATAACTCTGCGAGTTTACCACCACGCTCAAATAGGGTGTCCACTGCCATAATTGCAGGGCCGCCCCCATTGGTAACAATAGCCAAACGCTCACCACGTAAGGGCACTGAATGAGTCAGTGTTTCTACCGCAGCAAACAGTTCATGTAAGTTCTTAACTCGTAGCATGCCACTACGTCGGATCGCAGAGTCATAGATAATGTCTAAAGTGTCAGCACCGCCAGTATGGGCCATGGCCGCCGCTCTGCCTTTCGCCGTGCGACCGCCTTTTAACACCAGAATGCGTCGGTTTCGCGATGCCGCACGCGCCGCAGAAATAAAGCGCCGAGCATCAGTAATGCTATCAACGTAAAGTAGTATCGCTTCAGTATGAGAATCGGTACTCAGGTAATCCAATAATTCCGAGAATTCGATATCACTGCCATTGCCTATCGAGATAAACGCTGAAAAGCCGATCTCTTTGTCATTAGCCCAATCTAAAATCGTGGTACACACAGCAGCAGATTGAGAAACAAAGGCGATTTTACCAGGTAATGCTGTTACTGGAGAGAATGATGCGTTCAAATTTAACCAAGGGACAATCACCCCCAAACTATTGGAGCCAAGCACTCGGATGTTGTTCTTTTTGGCTATCGCCAGGCATCTTGCGTCATACGTCTCGCCATTATCACTTTGTTGTTGCATGTCGGATGAAAGCACAATGACAGAAGCGATGCCTTTCTCAGCCAGCTCTTCAAAAATGGCGACATTACGAGTCGCATTGGTACACAATATCGCAAGGTCAGGAACGATCGGCAGCGACAAAATGTTTTTGTAAGAGAGTACACCTGCCACCGAGTCATATTTTGGCGTAACCGGCATCACCGCACCTTTGAAATCCCCGTGCAACAAATTGTTCATGACGATATATCCTGCACGCATTTCTCGTTGAGAAGCACCAACAACAGCGATTGAGCGGGGTTTAAGTAGGGGATCAAGATGATTCATAGACATATCCTAGCAATGCACGTAAGTTCATCGTAACTTACTTTTCACTAACGGGTTGATGGCAAATTCACCGAATTAAGATGAATAAGCAGACACTGCATAAAGTTTGTGAAATAGGTCACCCACTAATGGTGTATAATCTCAAAGTTAACTTGATTCTAAACCGACGTATCGGCATGATTTATAGTAATTATTATTAAGGATATAGAGCTTTCCATGAAAAAATTTGCAATTGTGACTTTGCCACTGCTCTTGGCTGCATGTGTATCTGACGACTACGTTACCAATGTCACTTCAGATAGTTATCAAGAAGAGTACAAGACGGCCAAAGTTGAAGCTCCAGTTGTATCTCAATCTGAGCAAACAGGCGTTGTTGAAGAAAACGTTGTCAACGTGATCAGAACTGAACCTGTTGAACAGAAAGTCACTCAAACGACTAAAGCTAAGCCAGTTGCAGTAGTGACAGGACCAACGAAGAAACAACAAGACATGAACCAGCGTTTTGGTTACACAGTTCAAGTTGTTGCTGTTGGCAGCCAAAGTAAAGTCGATTCTTTCGTGAAAATGCTACCTACGACTTCTCAGCCAGTTTGGGAAAACTACAAAATGGTTAACGGCACTAAGTGGTTCACCGTACTTTATGGTGACTATGCAACGCGCTTAGAAGCTAAAAAGGCAATCTCAACGCTGCCGAGCACTTTCCAAAACTTGAAGCCGTTTGTTAAGAGCATTGATGACATCAAGAACTCTGAATACCCAACGCTTAACAAGTTGAACTAAGTTTTAATTCATAAAGAAGGGGCAAATGCTCCTTCTTTTGTTTTAAGACTCGCTGTTTTGTTTAATAGTTAATCGCTCGCTCTTTCGAACGCAATTTTAACAATCAAAACACTGTACCTATCTCGACTTTTGTTTATCATTGAAGTCAGTATTCCTAGTTTCAAGGACCGAATTTACCCATGAACACCACAAACATCCTTCTACTTTGCGGCGGTGGATCTTCAGAGCATGAAGTGTCTTTAGTTTCAGCTAATTACCTTTTTGAACAACTCAATAGCGTTGCTGATTTTAACGTTGTAAGAGTTGAAATTAAAAACGAGGGCTGGTGTCTTGATTCAGGTGAATTAGTTTATCTTGATATTAACGATCAAACCTTACGCGGTGACAATTTAGAATCTAAAGTCGATTTCATTGTGCCTTGTATTCACGGTTTCCCGGGGGAAACCGGTGACATTCAATCTCTGTTTGAAATGGCTAAAATTCCGTATCTAGGCTGTGGTTCAGAAGCAAGTAACAACAGCTTCAATAAAATCACTTCAAAGCTTTGGTACGACGCGCTTGGCATTCCAAACACGCCTTATCTATTCTTATCAGAAAACGATGAACAAGCTCACTCACAAGCGACTCAAGCCTTTGAAAATTGGGGTAAAGTGTTCGTGAAAGCTGCCCGTCAAGGCTCTTCCGTAGGTTGTTACCAAGTTAACCAAGTAGAAGATTTAAGCGAAGCGATCAACAAGGCGTTCACTTTTTCGGACCAAGTATTGGTTGAGAAATCAGTGGTGCCTAGAGAGCTAGAAGTTGCTGCTTATGAAATCGATGGCGAGCTACATATTAGCAAGCCGGGGGAAGTGATTGCACCTAATGGCGCATTTTACTCTTACGAAGAGAAGTACAGTGCAGACAGCCACTCCATTACCGAAGTTGAAGCAAGTAACTTAACAGATGAACAGCGTGAATTGATTGCAGACAGCGCACGCAAAGTCTTCACTCAGATGAAGCTTCGTCACTTGTCTCGTATTGATTTCTTCCTAACGCAAGACAACGAAATCTACCTGAACGAAGTAAATACGTTCCCAGGTATGACGCCAATCTCCATGTTCCCTAAAATGGTTGAGCATGCCGGTCACAAATTCAGCCAGTTCTTGGAGAACTGCGTGAGAACAAGTCTTTCTTAGGTCTTCTAACTCGTTTTCGTTCACTTAGAGCTAAACCCAACAAGTGCATTGAGTTTTCTGCCAAAGCACTTGTTGGGTTTAAAGCTGGCCGTTTTTAAAAATCGATCGTTTTAGCCGCTACTTATATCCAAGTAACAATATCCAAATAATCTACGAACCGTTTATTGCCAAGGGGTTAGCGCCTTAAACTTCATCTTCTCACTTTCAGCAGTACCCGAAAAGCCAACATATTGGGCTGGCATTGCGGGGCTAAGCCAGCGGCCAAAGTCCTGAATCTCTCTAACCTTAAGACCTTGTTTCGACAACTCTTGTGCAGCACCAACACGAATCGAATTTCCAGAGAAATAGTGGTTTTCCGGCAGTTGAAGTAAGTCGCTAGCTCGTCTCAATATCCGGTAAATGGACGAATCATCTAAAGGCTGCAAACCAATATTCTCATGCTTGTCTATCGCACGAAATACTGGCAACTCATCTTGTGTACCAGTAAACGAAAGCCAACGTTGAAGTGCAACACTGGCTATTTGTGACAACTGATAAGCCGAACCTTTGACCGTGACTTGGTAATGATCTTCAACGTACTCAACATCAGTCATTGATAACGCCTTAAGTTCTGAGCGTTTTAAAGCACACTCGAACATCACGTTATAAATAGCTATATCCCTGATCTCTTTCAAGTTTGCTTTGTCGTCGGAGAGTAACACATTTAAATCAGTGAGATGCTTAGATGTCATAGCATTGGTTTGCTTCGCGTCACCGGCCATTTGCGACTGTAAGTGGAGCAGGGTAAAGCGAACTTGCCTGTGCTTGATTGGATTAGCAAAGTTCAACACAGTATGAAGCATACTAAGCGTTGCGGTGTAACGTTTTAGAGATGCGTATTTTCTATCGTTAGACTCCGTCTCGAGAAAACGACGAACAGCGGTTATAGATGCGGGAAGTGTGTTAATACGATGTTTGGTACAGAACGCATGATAGCGATTCCAATCACTGTAGATACCTAACAGTGAATTACGAGAGTATTGAAATCCTGTCAACTCATCTATAATTTCAATTGTCGCGCACCTGTTCAATTTTTCAACAAATGAATTAATTCTCACAGAGTCGGTTAGAATAGGGACATTTTTTCTCAAATTACCGTACCTCGACAGGTGTTTTTACCATATTATGCTTGATATCATTATAAGTATACTTATGATTAATGTAGTGAAAACAAAAAGATGATTAATGGATATGGCTAATTCAATTTACCGAAGCGTCCATCTGCAATCGACGGATGCCACTAACACGGTTTGGCGTGCTAAGTTAAAGAACAATGTTATTCAGGGCAACCTAGCTGCCGTGAAAAAGAGTATTGATTGGTGGATTGACACCGCATCTATTATTGACCCGAAAGAGTTCACGACGTTAAATAAGTCGAGAGGAACTGGTGGCCAAACTGAAAACTTCAACGGCTATCAGATAAAGAATGACACAGGTGAGCCTAACGCGTGGTATTGCATGTTTAACGGACGTCTTATCAAAGGCGGCAAGGTTGCAATTCAGCGTCATATAGAAGCTTACTTACTCGCAAAACAAAAAGCAGAGCAACAAAAGAAATAAGTTATGAGTTTAGTATATTCAACAGAAACAGGTCGCATTAAGCCTGAAGAAGAGAAAGTCCAGCGTCCTAAAGGCGATGGTATCGTTCGAATTCAAAAAGAAACCAAAGGCCGTAAAGGCAAAGGCGTTTCTGTCGTAACTGGCTTAGACCTAGATGATGCACCATTAAAACTAATGGCAGCAGAACTTAAGAAAGTCTGTGGCTGTGGTGGATCCGTAAAAGATGGCAACATCGAGATTCAAGGTGACGCTCGTGACAAGATCAAAGCGCACCTTGAAAAGAAAGGCTACAAAGTTAAATTTGCAGGCGGTTAAGCTCTAACTAATACCAGGGTTAAAATCGAAGATTATTATCACTGGATATTAGGTATTTTATGGTAAATAACCATTATGGTTAAATACACAGTATAATTCAGAGAATATCGACACCAAATAAAGGCAGGGCATCACACAAAGAGTCCTGCCTTATAAACATCAAATTCAATTTAACATAACGTACATAATACGCACTGAGCTTGTTAGAGCAATTTAGTAATGTCCGGTTTGAGCCATTTTAAAATGTCCTCCTAAGCTTACCTATATTGGTCTGCTTAGGAGTTATCCGGATGCTTATTACTATGGGTGAAAAAGATATTCATCGATTCAAGGTGCTTACTGACGTACGTGAAAAACGACTACGCCAAGTTGACGCTGCTATCATTTTGAATCTGTCTGCCCGTCATATCCGACGTTTGGTAAACAAACTTGTCTCTCTTGGCGCTCAAAGTCTTACACACGCAGCGCGTGGACGCCCAAGTAATCGACGCTACTCAGAACATTTCAGAATTGAAATACTGAAACTTATCCGTGAGCATTACTCTGACTTCTCACCAACGTTCGCTCTGGAAAAACTGACTGAACGACACAATCTATCCGTCTCTAAAGAAACACTCCGTCAATGGATGATCGCCGACGGACTGTGGCTTCCACATTCACAACGAAAACCTCGGGTCTATCAGCCTCGTTACCGTCGTGATTGCTTGGGTGAACTTATCCAAATTGACGGCTCCCATCATGACTGGTTTGAAGGCCGCAGCGACAAATGCTGCCTATTGGTGTTCATTGACGATGCGACTGGCCGCTTGATGAACCTAAGATTCAGCGAGACGGAATCCGCGTTTGACTACATGTTGGCGACGCGTGAATACCTCGACGCGCACGGTAAACCCATTGCATTTTACAGCGACAAACACTCCATATTTCGAGTGAATCAGGAGAAACACAAACAAGTTGGCCAAACTCAATACGGGCGCGTGTTGAAAGAACTGGCGATAGAACTCATCTGTGCCAACAGCTCCCAAGCCAAAGGCCGCGTTGAGCGAGCCAACCTCACGCTGCAAGACCGGCTGGTTAAAGAGATGCGCTTACAAGGCATCAACACCATCGAGCAAGCCAACGCCTGGCTTCCCTACTTCATCGCCGATTTTAACCATCGCAAACGCAGTGCGTTAGGTGTTTGTTTTATATAGTTTAAAGGGAATGGTATAATGGAAAGATAATACAAAAAGACGGTAAGAACAGTGACAAGTAAGAGTAATGAAGGGGTCACCCTAGAAGGCGAATTTATTTCCGCAGACGAAACTATTTCTGAAGACGAATTTATTTCCGCAGACGAAACTATTTCTGAAGACGAAACTATTTCTGAAGACGAAACTATTTCTGAAGACGAAATTGATCTAAGTATCGATTCCGAGGATTTAAGTAACATTGTACAATCAACTCGCAGAGCAATTCAGCGAAGGCTAAGCAAAGGTTTAAGTCTATTCACTGAATATGATAACGGCCAAAAGTTGGGTGGTTCTGAAGTATCAAGTGTATTAGCAGCTAATTCACATTCAATTGTTTTTTATTGTACTAAAGGCAACCTCTGCTCATTCACTCTAGGAGGGACTAGCCCTAGCCAGTATGATGCTCAAATATTGTATGCTGATGTAAAACAGAGAATATTAAACTCAAATATGATATTTTCTCGACCTGGTTTGCACGTCATTGCTGATGAATGTTACGCAGCAGCTTACACCAACAAATTCACCGATAAGAGTAAAGTAAAAGAGCGTTTTCAAAATGTATATCAACAATTAGAAAATGACACTAAGAATGTCAAGAAAACGTACGCTTTTCACTCTACCTATCAACTTTACTTAGATAAAAATAACGATATAAAATTCACGTTTACTTTTAAATTCCCTCAATCACTGCCTTTTGCACTCGCACAAAGTCGCGCTAGAGAGTTACAGACTTTAGCCAAACAAATGTTGAAAGGTGATGAATTGGAACTTGCGTTAGATAAAATCGCAATGTCTCTGCAGCACTGTATCAAAATTTCACTTATCAATGCTGATAGTTCTATTGAGGATAGCTGTTCCATTGATGTGGACGAAATTTTTAAGACTGTAGAGGAAGAGTTGGATGAGAAATTTGTAGCTTCATTACGAGTAAAATTCTTTGTATACTCAACCAGCTTCACTATGTTTGTTGGCCTAATGTTGATGTGTTTACTTTACGAATTTGAAGATTTTTCCCTGTACTACAAAGCTATGTTGTGTGCACTATCTGGCACTTTTGTTTCCATCCTCCAACGACACAATACTATCAACATTCGCTCCACAATGAGTGCATCTGGGGTTGGTGTCGAAGCCATGACAAGAAGTATTATCGGTGTAATATTTGGATTCTTCACCGTTATACTAGCAGAATCAGACTTAGCTCTTTCTACTTTCAAAGAGTTAGATAAAGCATTATATATCTTTGCATTCATTGCTGGTTTCTCCGAGCGGTTTGCTCCAGATATGTTCAACACAATAGCAAAAAATACTGAGGAGCAATTTCCCTCACATAATAAGGCCGGTAAAAAAAACAAGCGTAAAAAGAAAAACGCCAGTAAAAATGATACTAGCGCTGTAACTTAGTGTTGCGTTAGTTAACAGCTTACGATTCTCGCAATTGCTCTAGCAAGTTTAAGCAGTTGTCTGGACGCTTTATTTCTAAGTCCGACTGAATCAATACCAGCTAATATTTATTGTGGTGTGACGAGCTGACCAGTTAAAAGCTCAAGCCTATCGTAGTGCATTATTAACTGCTGCCAGTCATTACTGGCAGCTAGTCCCGGCCCCGCCCCATTCTCATAAGTCGTTTACACCCGGAGGTGTTATGCCCCTTATCCCACTCCGAGAGTGTACTCACAAATTTGAAACACAGTTTAGCGACTTCTTCCTTAGTCATTTTGCATTCAATTGCGTAAAAAAGATAGGTTTGCTCACTTTGCAGAACTTTAAAAAACTTATAAATACAACCATTTATGATTAACAATAAATCAACACACCATTCAGCATAATACGCAGTTGGCTTGTTGGAGCAATTTTGTAATGTTCGGTTTGAGCCGTTTTAAAATATCCTCCTAAGCTTACCTAAATTGGTCTGCTTAGGAGTTATCCGGATGCTTAGATTCAAGGTTCTGACTGACGTACGTGAAAAACGACTACGCCAAGTTGAGGCTGCTGTCATTTTGAATCTATCTGCGCGTCATATCCGGCGTTTGGTGAACCAACTTGACTCTCTGGCGCGCAAAGTCTTACACACGCAGCGCGTGGTCGCCCAAGTAATCGACGCTACTCAGAACATTTCAGAATTGAAAAACTGAAACTTGTTCGTGAGCATTATTCTGACTTCTCACCAACGATGGCCGAAAAGCTCATCAAAATCCACGTTCGCGGCTACTTGCCCCTAGATTATCGGCGTTTTTCAAGGTAGTTGTCATCATTTGCTTATTTACTAAGCAGCTTCTCTTTCTGGATTTAGGTGAACGTCACCAATAGGTTCACAGTTTC
>NZ_VFEB01000175.1:0-18693 GCF_007858795.1 Vibrio sp. T20 | reverse complement strand
TTACGCTCTTTCGAAAAAGAACCAATAACGTTTTGATATTCATCAACGAGTGCCCACACAGATTGATAGGTTTAAATTGTTAAAGAGCGCTAGCGTTTTGTGATTCACATCTCAGTCGCTAGGGGTGCGTACTATACCTGCACCACTTTGAGAGTCAAGGGTTATTTTCAAACTCTTTTTCTCTACCGATTTCGCTGTGTGACTTTCGTCTCACTCCGTGTCGGTGAGGCGGCATTATAGAGAGATTGAAGGGGAGCACAAGGGCTTTTTGAAATAAAAGTTTTGTTCGCCTAAAAAGCCACCAGATCCGCATTTTTCGAATAAAAACTAAACATTTGAGACGTATCACAGCAATACATTGGAAAAATGGAAGCCATGAACGTAAGATTCATGTGTCTATTTTGTTAATGGTAGATGCGTCTATTTCGTTTATTAATATGTAGTATTCCGATATGAACTCAAAAAAATCGATGTTGTTAATTGTCGCACTGGCTGTATTAGGCGGCATTGTTTTCTCTCAGGTAGATATATCGCCTGCAATTACCTTTATCCTTGGTGTCTTGGCTTCCGCTTTTGTTGTTAACTTTTCAAGCACCGACTCAAAATCAGATTCAGAACCTAAGGCTTCAACAAAAACACTTTATGTGGGTAACCTTCCATACAAAGCGAACGAATCACATGTACGTGAATTATTCTCAGAGCATGGTGAAGTATTTGCAGTACGTTTAATGAAAGACAAACGTACTGGTAAAAGAAGAGGCTTTGGATTTGTTGTTATGGCAAGTAATGATGTGAATCATGCAATATCTGCACTTAACGATAAAGATTACATGCAACGAACTTTAAAAGTACGTGTTGCAAATGATCCTAAACATCCTGAAGCGGACGAATCTGAATTGAGCTAAACCCTAACTGCTTTAACATGCTATTTAGTGCACTTTCTTTTTTAGGAAGTGCACTACAAAAAACCTCACGCACTCCCCCCTCTTTATTATCACTTTCCAAATCCAATAAATCTTGCACTCGCTTAGCGATCGCTTTACCAGAATCAACCAATAAAACATTGCTACCTAAGACCTGTTGAATCTCTGACTTTATCAATGGGAAATGTGTACATCCTAAAACGGCCACATCTATAGTGTTGAGCATCGGTTGAAGGATTTGCTGCAACTCTTGAAGATTAATCACCTCACCTCTGAGTTTCTCTTCTGCCATATCCACCAGCCGAGTAGAACCTAAAAGCTCGACTCTTTTGTTACTCGAGAAGTTTTTGATTAAGTCATGCGTATATTGACGAGTGATCGTTGCGGGAGTAGCAATAAGACCGACCGCTTTATTAGCAAGCAGGGATGCAGGCTTAATTGCCGGAACAACACCGACAATAGGGATAAGATTATTAGCTCTGAGTGTCGGTAAGACAATCGTGCTCGCCGTATTACAAGCTATCACTACAATATCAATCGCGTGACTAGCCACAAAACTGGCCACGATGCTTTGAACTCTGCGAATGAGCACTTGCTGGTCGAGTTCACCATAAGGATAAGCCTCGTTGTCGAATACATAGATATAGTTATGATTCGGTAGTAACTGACTTATCTCTTTATATACAGATAGACCACCCACTCCAGAATCAAAGACCAATATATTTTTTTGTAGACTATCCGACACAGCGATTACCTATAATAAGTTTCGCTGCAATGATACTCCTTCGCTTAGTTTTCGCCAATCCTCACTCTATATAATGCAAGCTTTATAGCGTTGATGAACAAAACGCTCACCTTCCTCTACATTTTGTAGCTCTACCTTAAGCCTTCCTTTAAAACACGGTGCTGACGTCACTAGAGTATGGAACTCACCGTCTTCGCCACATGAATCGACATGACTCGGTAAACTGCCTATTAGTTCTGACGTGTATTTCTGCCCACAGTAGCTCTTATCCAATGTATAGCTATCAACCGTGACGAGAAAGGTTTCGATTCCTCTGTTTATTATCTCACTAGCAAGAGCTTGACTGCTCTCTCCCATTAGAGGAAATACACACTCCCAACCCGCCGGTTCTATATAGCTTTTTCGGTAGTCGGCTATTCCGTTACAAAACATATCGCCAAATGCGACCGCATCAATTGATAAGCCAGACCCTTTCAATGCTGAGACAATCGTACTTTGGTAAATCTCATTACTTGGGAACACTTCGGGAAGCTCTATGGTGATGAGTGGCAACCCGATTAATTGTGCCTGCATAGCAACTACATCAATCGGAGTCACTTGGAAAGGGACTTCATCTCCAACATACGTAGTATAGAGAGCAACAGCTTCATACTCGGTACTCTCAAGCAAACGCTCTAGGGTTAAGGTGGAGTCTTTACCTTTATGTGCAAGCTTTTCTTACGGTAAATCGAAATGTTCAATGAATATCCCATGCTAGTAGTAACTTATAAAAAGACTGTGTTTACAAAAAATATCCATAGTGTCAATACCAGTCAGCATTAACAATAAATCTCATAGTTACCCCCTCCTTGCCTTAACAATATCGAAGCTTTCATCAAAAACTTGTATAGCGAGAAGGTTAAAATGAATTTTTCTGTTTCGTTGTTTAGGCATAAACAATACATCTCTAAAAATATAGAGCTCTTTTCATTGCAAAAATAACTCAACGAAAAGAGCTCTACAAATCCTTAAACCTTCCCACCTACACCTTTAAACTTTTCAACGAAGGCGACGATCTTTTGAAAAACAGTCTGCTTCTTAGTTTTGTATTCTGGGTTCAAAGGGCTCATCTTAGGCAAGGTAGAATTTAGCTCCGTACCGTTTTCACTCGCATACTCACGTTTTAACGATGCAGTGATATAACGCTTAGCGGCTTCTTCGTTTAGATTTTCAGTGCTGATCAGTTTCTCAGCTTCACGCTTTTGTTCAGCTTGAGCAAACTTAAAGAAAGCATCAATGATGCTGGCTTTATCACCGATGTCATCTAAGTTAGTTTGATTAATGAAATCAACAATCAGACTCTCTTTAGCACGATTACCAAGGCTGGCACGAATCAAACGGCGTACTTCGTCGATTAACTCAGCTTTACCTTTGCGTTTCTTGTTATGCTCAAAAATTAGCTCAAGGATATAATCCAGGTTGATCTCTTGTGATTTAAGCAAATCGACCTCAAATACCACATCATCCCAATCAATGGTCGATTCATCTTTTTGGTTTGCTGCTTTTTCACGACGTAGCCAATCACGCGTGTCGTTGTAGGTTGAGCGATAATCTTGAACTACACGCTCTGGCGGAACATCAATTGCTTGCATCGCTTCAATACCGTCATCATCAACGTAATACTTCGCTTTGAATGCCTCAACCGCTTCTGCGTCTTCCATGTCGACACTTTGTAGGGCTTTTAGGCCCGCAAATTCATCGTAATTTTGTAATACGTTTTCAATGCGCAGATATTCCCCAAACAATTTAGCGAAAGCTTTTTTATCCACCTCTTTTACTATGTCATCAGGATTAGGAAAACGCTCTTTAAGTTCGGCAACAACCTGATTGTAGCCGCGACGAGCTTCGCCTGTTGCGATATCTTTAAAGCCTTCCATATACTCTTGGTAGCTTTTCTCTAGCACCACATTCTTAGTATTCTTATCGCCAAACAGTGTAATAGCATCAACAGTCGCTTTTTCTAGATCACGGAAGGTGACAATATTGCCAAAAGTCTTAGTGGCATCATAAATTCGATTAGTTCGTGAATACGCTTGCATTAAGCCGTGGTAACGCAAATTCTTATCAACAAATAAAGTGTTGAGAGTTGGTGCATCAAAACCAGTAAGGAACATACCTACAACAATAAGTAGGTCTACTTCTTGGTTCTTAACGCGTTGCGCCAAATCGCGATAGTAATTTTGGAATCCATTACTATCCACACCAAAATTGGTTTTAAAATGAGTGTTATAATCAGCAATAGCAGAGCTCAAAAACTCCTTAGCACTGCTGTTCATCGCTGACACATCAAAGCTTTCATCAGTAATATCACCAATCGCATCTTGCTCTTCATTAGCAGCAAAAGAGAAAATGGTAGCAACTTTAAGTGGATGTTTACTGACTTTACCTGTTTCACCTTTGTTCTGTAGCGCACTAAAGCACTCGTAGTAGGCTTTCGCAGCATCCACACTACTCACAGCGAACATGGCATTAAAGCCTTTACCACCCGCCTGTAATCGATGCGTCTTTTGACGATAGTTATTTAAGATGTACTGAGAAATTTCACGAATACGATCTTTATGTAAAAAGGCTTTCTTTTTATCAAGCGCAGTTAGCTTGCTCTCATCTGTTTCAGTTTCAATCGCTTTAAACTGAGGGCGAACATCGTTGTAGTCGACCTTAAACTTCAGCACCTTCTCATCACGGATAGCATCGGTAATTACGTATGAGTGTAACTGGCGACCAAATACATCACCGGTTGTCTCTGCACCTAATGCGTTCTCAGGGAAGATTGGCGTACCAGTAAAACCAAATTGATAGTATTTTTTAAACTTCTGCTTAATGTTTTTCTGAGCTTCACCAAACTGGCTACGGTGGCATTCGTCAAAAATAAACACCACCTGCTTATTAAAGATAGATAGGCCGCTTTCACTCTTGATTAGGTTATTAAGCTTTTGAATGGTGGTCACGATAATTTTATTATCGTCTTTATCCAGGTTTCGTTTTAAACCAGCTGTACTATCGGAGCCGTTGACGCTATCAGGTGAGAAACGTTGGTACTCCTTCATGGTTTGATAGTCGAGGTCTTTACGATCAACAACAAAGAAAACTTTATCAACAAAATCTAAGTCTGTCGCTAAACGGGCAGCTTTAAAGCTAGTGAGTGTTTTACCTGAACCTGTGGTATGCCAAATGTAGCCACCGCTCTCAGTACTAGCCCAGCCTTTAGTCTGATAGGAGCTGTTGATCTTCCTAATAATGCGTTCAGTTGCAGCGATCTGATATGGGCGCATAACTAATAATGTGTCACTCACATCAAACACACAATAGTTCAGTAACACGTCGAGTAGAGTGTTTTTCTGAAAGAACGTAGCCGTAAAGTCCTTAAGATCTTTAATCAAAGAATTATCAGACTTTGCCCAGTTCATCGTAAAGTCAAAACTGTTTTTGTTACGCTTAGTGGTATTAGCAAAGTAACGAGTATCAGTGCCGTTAGAAATTACGAATAACTGAAGGTACTTAAACAGCGAGTTTTCAGCATTGAAGCTCTCTTTACTGTAGCGGTGCACCTGGTTAAAGGCTTCTCTAATCGAGACTCCGCGCTTTTTAAGCTCAACTTGCACCAACGGCAGGCCATTAACCAGAATGGTCACATCGTAGCGGTTAGCGGCACTGCCTGTTTGCTCAAACTGCTTTATCACTTGCACTTTATTACGGGTGATATTCTGCTTGTCTACTAAGTAGATGTTTTCAATATGCCCATCATCAAACACGAAATCGAAGATGTAATCATCATGAACTTTGCGGGTTTTGTCGATGATATTATCGCTAGGATTATCTAAGTATTGTTCAACAAAGCGTTGCCACTCTCCATCAAGAAAGCTCACATTGTTAAGTGCTTGCAGCTGCTTGCGCACATTAGCTAGCATCTTCTCTGGGCTATTTAAGCCTGCTATATACTCGTAACCTTGATTTTGAAGATCTTCAACCAGCTCACGTTCTAGATCGGCTTCGCTCTGGTAGCTGTCTTTGATTTGCAACCCTTTGGTGTACTTATCTAGAACAATAAAGTTATTTGATTCAGCGATTGTTTTATAGTCCGTCATTTCATACATCCTTCTGCCAGTAACTATAGTTATCAACTAGATGTGTAAGAAGGAACTTAACTATTTGCTTTTCTTCTGGCTTCAGGTAGGTTGTTCGCATACTTACCAATGAATCATGGCTAGAAAACTGAATAATTCGATTTAAGTACGCAGTTCTATTTTTTTCACTACCACCAGGTAATAACAACGACCATTTTGGGTACCCCAAGAAACTTGCCGTTTTCTCATAGAGGTTACGAATCAATATAAAATGTTGCCTCTCTATAGTCTGATTCTCAATTGCTAACTCCAGTTGTCTTTTAAGATCAATGTGATAAAAGAAGCTTGTATTTGAGTCGCCATTTTTCTCAACTAGTGAAACAGTTTTATCTTCAGATGCTTCCAATAAAAAGCATGACTTTGAATTTAATTCATTATGAAGAAAGTTGTAAAAGGTTGTATCGTGAGTTGAGATAATGAACCTAATTGATGACGTGCTTTTTTTAATTAAAGCAGCTAAATCAACAGCAAGCTGCATTAAATGGTTCTCGTCCAAAGAGCTTACGGGATCATCTATGTATATGTATTGAAGTTGATTGAACTGGTCAGTTTCTCGCTTTTCAGGAGAATCATTCAGTACAGCAATCACTTGATCGAGAAGACTATAGAAAACGCTCCAAACAAAGTTACTTTCTTCACCCTTAGAGATTTTGATATTGCTCTCTTGCTCATCATTTCCCCTCTCAAAAGAAAACTGAACCTCTGAGAATGCAGGCACAATTACAGGTTCGTCATTTTGATTGGTATACGTATACTCATCATTAAAATGTGGTGTAAGTTTAGGGTTAGTGTAACGCTGAAAATGCTCAATGACATTCCGGTCTTGTCCCTGATCTTTGAACACCCAATTAGTAAATGCGTTCGGATGAATTTTTAGAACTCGGATCTCATCATTGGCTAAATCGTTATCCCAATAAAAAAGATCTTCTGTAAAAGCATTGTAATAAAGAATATTTTTATGTGCTAACTCAGTGCTATCTACATCATTATCATCTGTTGCTTCGGGAGTTAGTAACTCTTTAAAACTTCGTGACAAACGGGTTTTACCACTGCCGTTAAATGCATAAATAAGTTTTGTTTTCTTATTATCTTCATGTAGTTGCTTAGCAGCTTCTTTCAAGGATTCACTCATACTAATACTTAGTCTCTTATATCGTCTTTTGTTCTAATTTTGGAAAGCTTATCAATAAATCAAGATAATATTCGTACTGCTTTTGACGAAGTGCAATTTCACGAGGCAAAGCCTCTTTAATTGAGTGAATAACAGTATCGAGCTCATCTAAGCAAGAAACAATACGATCCTGTTCTTCAATTTTCGGTAAAGGTATTTGAAATTTAGAAAACTCTTGTTTTGTAATTGTTTTCAAAGTACTACCTCTTGCGAACTCTTTTTCCAAATCAAATTTTGCTTTCAATTGATGCGCAAAATATTTTTTATTTACATCCACTTTATAATTAGTAAATATTGCAAGAGTTCTGTCTACATAAGTATCATATTGAGTGATAGCTACTCGCCCAATAGTACCTTGCAAAGATACTATAACAGTGCCTTCTTCAACGAATACACTTTTAGGCTGAGCTAACTTTGATATTTTTTGTTTAGTTTTTTGGTGCAGCTTAAACCCGAAGTCGGCAACATCTGCTACTTGAACAAATGGCATATTCCCTTCCCCATCGTACCATTCACTATTTCCATATGGCTGAGGGAAAGAACCTCGCCTAAATGAAGCAATATCCTCTAAATTATTCCATTCAGCTCCTTCGTTAAAACTCAATAATTGACTACGATAGTAGTTATATTGATTTTTACGCGCACTCAACTCGGTTTTCAGCTCAGCTTTTAATTGGAGTGTCAATGCAAAAAGTGAATCCAAAACTCGCACAATCTCAGTCTGGATCTTCAAAGACTTATCTGAATTCTCTGGGCATGGAATTGGAATTAAGTACTCTTTTACCTGCTTATCTGATATTGAAGGATAAGCCGCTCCACTCTGGTTCTCTTCAGAGTATTTTTTGAACGCAGTTGAAGCAATGCAGTAAAAAATCCATTTGGGTAAAACCTTTTCCCGTTTTGCTCGTAATACACAATAACCAGTACTAGCTACATGTCCAGAGTACTCATCATCAATCAAGCAATATCTCTGTTGGGTTGGCCTAGTTGTTGCGAAGATAACATCGCCTTTTTGAACAAGCTTTTTTGCACGGCTGGGAGCATTACTTGCCGAGACTTTACTTGTTTCGGTTATTGCTTTTTTTTCTCGGCAGACGGATGCTAAGTCGATATAGTGTAAAGATGACAACTCATCCTGCCACCTTATACTTTTTGTAACAGATGTTACTTCCTTTAATGCTTCCCACTTCACATCAGATCCGTCAAGTAGTCTTTCTATAAAACCAAACGTACTCATGCTTTGTTCCCCGTACTTCCAATCTCTCCAATGATCGTATCAATATCAGTACGTAGTTTATTGATATTGGTAACTGTTGTTCTTATTTCATTACTTAGTTCTACGATATCAACCTGCTCACTATTGTCTTTAGCTGCAACATATGCACTTACAGAAAGGTTATAGTCATTATTCTTGCTTGCGATCGCCTCGTAAGGAACAGATTGAGCTACGTGCTCAACATCGTCTTTACTATCGAAAATCGCCATAACCTGTTCGATATGCTTATCTGTCAATACATTATTGTTAGTACCTTTCTGAAAGAATTCTTCTCCACTAGCATCAATAAACTGGATGTTTGTACTTGTCTTACTTTTAGACAGAACCATGATGTTTACAGCAATAGTGGTACCAAAAAACAGGTTTGGTGCAAGCGAGATTACCGTTTCAACATAGTTGTTATCTACTAGATATTGACGAATTTTCTTTTCTGCGCCCGCACGGTAGAAGATACCTGGAAAACAAACAATCGCCGCACGACCTTTGCTAGAGAGATAATTTAAAGCATGCAATACAAAGGCAAAATCAGCTTTGGACTTTGGTGCCAATACCCCTGCTGGAGAAAAACGCTCATCATTGATCAGAGTTGGATCATCACTACCAATCCATTTTACAGAATAAGGTGGATTAGAAACGATCGCATCAAAAGGCTTGTCATCACCAAAGTGCGGTTCTCTCAAGGTATCGCCTAACTGCATATTAAACTTGTCATAATTGATGTTATGCAAAAACATGTTCATACGCGCGAGGTTAAAAGTGGTGTGGTTAATCTCTTGACCAAAAAAACCATCTTCGATTATGTGGTTATCAAAGTGCTTTTTCGCTTGCAACAGTAAAGAGCCTGAACCGGCAGCTGGATCGTAGATTTTATTCACGCTAGTTTGTTTGTGCATCGCCAGTTGCGCAATTAGCTTAGACACATTTTGTGGCGTGAAAAATTCCCCTCCAGACTTACCCGCATTTGCAGCATAGTTGGAGATTAAAAATTCGTAGGCATCCCCAAAAAGATCGTTTTCATTTTCTTCAAATTGATGAATGTTGAGTCCAGCGACACCTTTAAGTACCAATGCAAGGCGACCATTCTTATCTTTTACCGTGTTACCTAAACGGTTGCTGGTTGTATCGAAATCAGCAAACAAGCCCTTGATATCCGCCTCTGACGGATATCCATTAGCTGAGTTTTCAATCGCTTTAAAAATGTTAGCCAGATCGGTATTTAGATTTTCGTTCTTATTGGCATTAGCAGCAATATTTACAAACAACTCGCTTGGCTTGATAAAGTAGCCCTTGGTTTTTACTGCATCTTCAATGATCTCGTCGGTGATAATATCGTCACTTAACTCAGCGTAATTAACGCTATCGTCGCCGCCTTCAATGTAGTTAGCAAAGTTCTCACTAATAAAGCGATAAAACAAAGTACCCAGTATGTATTGCTTAAAGTCCCAACCGTCGACTGAACCGCGCACATCGTTAGCGATTTTCCAGATTTGATTTTGTAGTGCCTTACGTTGTTCGGTACTTGTCATTCTTATTATTCCTGATAGTTCTGATCTGTTCCCATAAAGAGCTGATCATTAATTGTTTGTTCTAGATTTTCTAAAGCTTTTTCTGCAATAGCCCATGTTAAACATCTACTATTGACTATCCAATACCCATAATTACAAAGCTAGGTAAGGCGTTGTGCTGATCACTCACTGCACCCACTCTAATACCTGAACAGCTGTTCTATTGTGACGAGCAATGCATTCTTCGATGTAGCGAAATACAGTCACCGATGCGTTAATCATAGCTTGTGCTTCTGGCTCAAGAAGCAGCTCATTGTTATGAGCAAGACTCGCATGATTACGAATAGTGCCCAAAGCATTGATGGTAGCAGCCATACTATTTAGAACACTCGCAACTTCTGCAGGTCTATTCCCCTGCGGTAGAAGAGCGGGATGATTACTCTTCAGCTCCTTGAAAGCCTTTTGTGCCGTAACGCCTGAATCCAATGGAATACTAGCTTCATGACAGAGGCTAACAATATAAGCATGGAGCGCAGTATGGACACGATCAATTGCACTTGCTGGCGACAATGTTTTGGCGTCTTGCAGTGCTCGAGTGACCGTCTGTGACATGGACAGCGAAGGCTCTGGTACCTGAACGTTTCCAACCATTACCAACTCACCGTTGTTAATATGACAAGGCATTCCATGACTGGATAGAATTTGGTTTATGTGTACATCTGTAGGAACGGTAACTTCTAAGCTAGATAGTTGCTCAAACGCATTGTAGATTGCAGCAATAAAACCTGGCCCATTCTTCTTTGCTTCTGTCATGTACCATTCTAGATCGCCTTTAGCCCAGTCAGTATTAGAACTTCTGTTAAATTCTATTCCTGCTGGCTTCGCCATATGCCTCTTATAGATTTCTATGAGGTTTTTTTCACCGCATCTTTCGTTGGAATTAACCTTTCCGATTAATGTTTGCAATTCTTTGAAAACATTGTCAGGAGTAGCGAAAGGATATTCAGTTGCGAATTGCAGTTCTACAGGTAACAAGAGAGGCATCTTCATCCCATTTTGATATAGGCCGTTTATGGGAAGAATAATATCACCGATTGTGGGTTTGGGAGAAATTTTAGCGGATAGCTGTCTCTTCAACTTTTTTGCTAGGTTATACACATAAGATAGTTTTAACGCCACATCGCAAGTTGCGATGCGCAACTTGCGATGTAGGTAGTTATAAGAATAAATTAGAGGTGAACTAAGACACACACCTAGGACTAGGTAGGCTCAATGATTGTGAATCGGTAGGAAGGCTCGTTGTCGTAAAAAGCCCCAAAAATCCAGAACTTGGCTGAGTTATCGATAGTATTGTTTTCGACGCCTCGAGCTATGCTTCCAACTTTTGGCTAGGTTATGCACATACGCTGGATAGTCATCCCACGGGTTAGCTAAAGATCTTCCTCGCGCAGCCCGTAATTTAATCGGGTACCCTCTGCACTCAATAATGTGAAGAAAGTAATAGCCCTTTTCCTGTTTTGTTGAAAAGTGCTTGTGGGCTCCACTGCGAATGCTGGGATAAAAATCCCAAAGATATTGACGCTGGTATTTAATGCGTCTTCGGTACTGCTGTTTCAGTTTTTTCATTTCCCCTCCAGGTTTACATTACCTAGAAGGGGTCCTCTGCAAAGTAGTTCATTTCATCACCTCTACGCACCTATAATTAATCAACCTAGCCCATGCAACCCCGTTTACATGGAGGTAAAAGCCGAAATCACTCTCTGTTTAAATGTACCAAGCCGCAATTCATCAAACGTCCCTAGTGTCCCGTAAAGGTTGTTTGAATTGCCCGTACGGCTTTCCCAGGATACTGTTGCGTCGAGACTATTTAGAGACACTCTCGAAAGCTTAGCAGTTAAATTATTCTGTCGATTAACTAGCTCTGTCTCCATTGGTTTTCCCATATTCACATAGATACAAGATTCTGGAATATCATCTTCAATTCGCTCTGCAAACTGAATGAGATTTTGTTCCGCAAACGTAAATAACCATGCTTGCTGAGCCATGGAAGAGTCGATACGAAGAATACGTCCTAGTACTTGCCTGAAATATAATTCCGTTTTGACAGAACTCATATGGCAACACACTTGGAGTCTAGGTATGTCTGTCCCCTCACTTATCATTCCGACACTAACAATCCATTGAGAGTCACTTTGTCGATAGCGGTCTATTTCTGCGAGTGGTTCTTCATGTCTATAAGTGACAATTGAAACGGTTTGGCCAAACTTTAAAGAAAGTATATCTTTGATAGCTTGAGCATGTTGAACCGACGCTGCAACAACTAATCCACCGGCATTGGAAGCGTCAATACGTACCTTTGCTAGCCTGTCACATCCTAAACCGAGTAAATACTCCATCGCTTCTTGGTTATGTATCACACTCTGATAAGACGCTTTCGTCTGTTTAAGCATCTCTAAGATCGATGAAAATGACTCCACTTTTTCGCTACTACAGACAGACAATTGCTCATTATCAACCAATACAATATTAGGTGCTCTACAAACACCATCATCAATAGCCTGTTTAAGGGTGTACTGGAAGTCGACAAGGAGCTGTCCGTCAGGGTCACTGTATTCCCCCATAACAATAGGTAAAGAGTCTGAGCGCCACGGAGTCCCCGACATCGCAAGAGTATAAGTCGCTAGTCCCTGAATCTTAGTGAGCACTTGCTGCCCCCAGACGTTCGCATTTTCAAGCTCAGTCCCAGAACAATGGTGAATCTCATCAAATACAACAAACACTCGATGATTACGTAACGTCTCCCAAAATTCATCGTTAAGGAATTGAATGGATTGATATGTTAACGACTGCCCAATAGAGCCTAGGCCACCGTTAAAAGTACAATTAAGAGTCTGAGAAAAGGTTTTTTTGATTCCCTCAGAAACCGTTAAAGATGGAGAGAAGCACAATACAAGATCGACCATATCATCATTAAGTAATCTTGATGCGACAGTTGCAGCAAGCACCGTTTTTCCAGAGCCAGGTGTTGCTTGGCAAAAGAAGTGTGGTCGATTTTCTCTAAACTTCTGCAACGCATTTTCAGAACATTCAACCTGCCACTGCCTCAACACGGTTGGTTGCCCTCTGAAAGAGTTTTAAGAACATTCTCTAATCCATTCATCTTTCCAAGCAAGTGCGCAGAGCGTTCTCTTGCATGTTGTAACAATGGCATTAATCGACTCTCGAGCTCAGGGAAACGGCACCTCAATGATTGATATTCATCTATTTCACCAAGCACGAGCTCCAATTCACCTTTGTATTCGTTGCTCTCTCGGAATAGCACAGAGTAATCCGATGTAGATTGCTTTACCGAAACTTCACGTTCAGATTTTCTTCGAGGCACAACTTCAAGTTCTATAAATTGTTCGGTTTGAAAATACCTTTTGTTCCTTCCTTCACCCTCGCTTCGAAGCCAACCCCTTTGTTGATATTGCCATATTTGGCGATAAACCTTCTTCCGAGCTTCATCAAGACTCTGTGTAGCACACCCATCATTTAATGAGACATCCCTTGCCTCTATAACAGAAAAACCATCCATTCTTTTTTCAATCAACAACTTGTGCATTACTGCACTGATTTTTATAGAACGTTTCATGTACCAGTTATACCAATCAAAATACTAAGGATTGCTTAGTATACAGAAATCAGTAAAACTAAGAAAATCTTAGTCACATAGAGTAAATTAGTATGAATCATAAATGTCGATCGACAACCCTATTCCAATGCGGCTCAAGGAAGTACGCAAAAAAGCAAAGATCTCCCAAAAAGAATTGGGGGTGCGTATTGGTATCGATGAAAGTTCGGCTAGTGCGCGAATGAATCAGTACGAGAAAGGAAAGCATACGCCAGATATCAGTACATTGAAGAAAATGGCTAACGAGCTGGGTGTACCTTTAAGCTATTTTTTTTGCGAAGACGAGTGTTCTGCGAAGCTTGTTTGCTTGATTGCAGAAATGAGTGATAAGGAAAAAAGAGAGCTAATTGAAAAAATGGAAAGCTCCAAACCAGTTGCAGAATGAATCTATAATCTCTTTCCATTCTGTTAGAAATACCAAAACACTTTTCGCTTTAGAGCAACTAAGTGTTTTCTTCTCTAGGCTCCAAGAGCTGTCTCAAGCCCTGCCGACCAACGTTAGGCATTTCAGATGCATTTAAGAAAATTCGCTCAAGCGTTTCCAATTGCAAATCTCGCTCCTTTGTCAACTGTCTCACTTGGGCTTCCAGGCGCTCCACCTTATGAATCAGAGCTGCCTGATCTTTATCGACCAAATCCGAACGCGTCGTAACGATGCCTCTTAGCTCTTTCTTTTTTAAATCATATTCTTTTTTTATGCTGATATAACTTGAAAGAGATTGTCTTGATATATAAAAGCCGCACTCACGCTTGATGACTTCCACTAATCTCTGCCATGTCAATTTACTCTCCCACAAAGCAATGACACGACAAATATCATTTATTTGTTTGTTAGTTAAAGCTTCGTTTATATTTTTTTTCATAAATCAAACTCATCGAATAAGCGCTGTAACCCTGTCTCTTTTGTTGGCTGAACAACGACAGATGAATCTATCATTTCTTGTAATTTACGAGATGGATTACTTAAAGTAACCTCCCTTAATACGCGATTTTTATTCTTCAAATCAATGACAGAAAATCCTAGACTAGAACCTAACGGTCGGATTAACGATCCATCTGGTATCTCATCATCTTGCATCAAATCGATCAAAGCTTTATATCTCTCGACTTTTGAAAAATGGAGCTTAAACCAACGTTGTGAGATTAGGTTTATCGACAAGTTCTTATTCAAGGACGAGTCTGATAACCTTGCCTCTTGTATCAATAAATCCTTCTGCATTTTTATCAATGAAGATTGATCTCCCTTGCAATAGGCACTCTTAGAACACCCGATACAATTTTCCTCAAAATCATTAAAGAATGTACACGGGCTCTCCGTTAAGCTCTGAAGGCAAAGGCCGACTCCAGTATCTGCAGCAGCTCGCCCAACCAAATTAGTATACTCAGCAGCAGTTATTACGTTAACTTCAAATGACGGCCCACCATGTAAGTCAACAATCTGAGCATGCCGTTCTTCTTGTGTTTGATGGTTATAAACTGCATTTGATGTGACATTTTTACGCCCAGAAAACTCCGCGATAATCTCATCAGACAACCCAACCTCTTGGCACATGGTATTCATAAAATGACGCGGTTGATGGGCTGTCATAGAGAAGCTTTCATCGTAACCGGACTTCGTAAAGTACTCATGCAAAAGATAATTATACATTGAGCTCAGGTTATACGGCTCGATCATAAAGACACTATTCGACAGAGACTTCCCTGAAGATGAATAAACCTGAGCTCCCGTAAAAACAAAAAGAGCTTGAGCTAAATGCACAGAATTACCATTAAGATGCTGACGGTAAGGAAACTGCGGAACAACCCTCTTAACGTACCTAATAAAAGAACTTTGTAGTTGCTGCAGTGTTTGAGTACCTCGCAACTCAACTGGAAGAGTCTTATCTATAGCAGAATTAGAGCTTGGATACTTACCTAGCTTTCTTTGCAAAAAAGATAACTTTTCTTCTAAGTTCAATATCCGATTTGGATCCATATGATAAGGAAAACCTTCAATATTTTGAATTTTCAACCTATTTTCTTGCTCAAACCTCTCATAAAACCCAAGTATTCCTCCAAGTTCCCATAAAGTCGTTGCTCGCTCTAAACATACAGGTTTACCCTTAACACTGTATTTACCTATGATTACTTTCAAGGGCGCTTGGGGGGCTTCAAAGAATCGGCACAAAATTCTTGCTGGCTCACATGCTTTATTGAAGAAGTTTAACGTTCTTCTCAACATTGGAGCCATTTGATTAAACATGTGTTTTTGCCAATTTGAAAACCCTTTTGAACCTTGCCAATCCAACATATATACAGTTGTCTTTACCCCATCTCCCCCTTTAACAGGCTTTGATTTTAGCTCCTGATTAGCTAGATACAGCTGCTCAGCGGCTGCTCGGTTTGGTGATGAAAAGCTGATAGAAAGCATTCCAGCAACAAACTGCCTTCTGATATCTGTATAGCAATCAATCGCCCCTTTTTCGTTCGGTATTATCTCGTTAAAGATTCGTCCCGCTGCCAATACAGATTTTTTGTCTGGCAATCGATTTTTACTACGACTAACCGCATTTTCTATATTTTCCTTATAGTTCACATTAGGAAGTCTAAGACTTGGGGTGCAATGTTGTTCCTTTATCATCCACTCGAAACACCCTTTCATCATTGATTTGACTTTATCTGAGAGTTTGGAAACTCTCTCAAGATTAAAAAAGTCTCCAACCAGCTTGGTGCTTATGTCAGAAACTAATAATTTTTCATTCTCTAGGAATGAAAGTATAAATCGAAAAGCAACAATCCAATTAGTGTTCGATTTAGGCTGACTTTCCCTCATCCCAAACTGCAATGCGACTGCCTTTAAATAATTCGAGTAATATTCAGACAAGTAATCATCATCACTAAATTTACTTGTTCGAGAAATTCGTTGGTCACCTATTTTTAAGGTATTAACAAATACAACAGCGAGATTCTCGAACACAAAGTATCTTCCCTCCCACTCAATAGCTCCATGCCGATCTTTCATAAAAGTCAGAGGGATAGCTTTCTTCAGAGAGATAAAGTCTCGAATGTTACTTTCAAAACGGTTGATCATAATATATCCCCAATAGAAGCCTTAACGTCTTCGCATGCTTGTATAGTAGCCTTGATCGCTAAAATTCGATGGAATAAGGCCGACAGCACCTTTGCTGGAACCCCTTGTTCTATTTGAGCATCATATCTTGCTTGTACGGATAAAAGCTGAGACAAGTGGTCTGCATCAACAAGAGGACGAAAAGAAGGGCAACCATAACAACCAGTGGGGGGAGCCTTTTCACATGTGAGACAAACCTTTAACTCTGCGCTTTTACCTAACTGGCCACTTTCACTTTCAATTGCAATCTCATTGTTATCTATCGAAGACGTAGTGTTTCCACTAAATGCATCGGCTAAAAAAGTATAATTAGATAAGTGAGAATCAATTTTCGCTCGAATTTCATCCGCCATGTCAATGTAAACTGAAGCTGCCTTAGGAGTATTACCTAGTGAAACCGCTATCTCATTTCGAGATAATCCATCTACTACCATTTTTACTGCTCGTGTATGCCTCAGACGATTATTGCCCAAGGAAAAGGAACCTTGTGGAGCACGATCACTGCCTACATTGAGTAGTTTAAAAAACCGCCTAACCCTACCCTCTAAAGCTTCCGATACATATACAAAGCCCTTACCATCTGTTGAAAACGATTCTATAAGGGTGCGGTTATCATAAATATATTCTTTAAAGTCAGTGCTATACAATGCTGTTGTTGGAATTAAAGGCAAACATGAAAATACTTGACTGAATTCCTCCTTAGACAAAGAATATCCTTGTCGCTCAAAGAGCTCTCTCATAAATTTTTGGTATTTTGAAAGGTAATTGGATAACTCAAATAGAAATCGGCCAGTAATCCTAATCGAACTGATTTCAAAACTACGCCTAAACAGATCTTCGTGCTGTTTTGCCGACGGTACTCTAACTGAAATTTCCGACTCACTAACTTCATCATTTATCCTCACAGGCATAGTGACTCTCAGTTCTTCACCATCTATAAAGTCATCGACCCTAAGTTCAAAATCACCTACTTTTAATAAAACAACTTGCGCTAAGCGCTTTTGATAGAGCTGTTGAAATCGAGCCGTAATAAATACTGAGAGTTCAGATACTTGTGGATCCGAATGAAAAATAGCACTTGAATACTCATTCATTTTTATAGCGAAATCTGTAAACTCGTAATCAGTAAGAGCACCTTTGTCAGGGTCAAAAACCTTACGCGAATCATTACCAAAAGACTTATCTTTTAAGATCGTTAATAGTGGCTCATACTTATTATCAAAAGCAGCTAGCCTTTCTATTATCTTCTTAACTCGCTTCTTATAACTTAACGGTAAATTGAAGAAAGCCGACTCAACATCCCCTACTCTTAGACTACTTGCATTCAATTTCTTGATAGCTACGATTTTCCCCCTCACCGTAGATATCTTTCCGTAGGTGGCTTCTTGAGCTAAGCAATATCTGATAGCTAAGTTATCATCTACGTTAAGAAATAACTGATCTACCCAGCTCAATGAGGTATGACGACCTATAGCTAGTTCCCAAGAATTATCAAACATATTGAACGGCACGTTTTCGTAGGATGTAAACTCCGCTTTTCTTGCATATTCCCTTTTTAAATCTTCTAGATTGATTGCGAGAGAATGATTAAGAGTCATGGCTAGTTACCGACAATAGTTTTTCTTGCAATTGATACTGATATTCTTGTGCTTTTTTGATGATTTTATATCTGTTGTATAGGGCTGACATCTGGCTGTTTTCCGACCATCCCATTTGATACTTACGCACTTTCTCAAGGTAATCAGGTGAAACACTCTCATCCCCATCTTTGATATCATCTAACAATTCATTCCATTTGTGTCTAAGTTTATGAGGCGTAACTTGAAAACCAATGACCTCTGACAACCTTCTCAAAATATAATTCACAGATGAAATTGATAACGGATCCCCACTTTCTCCTTGTGTTGCCATCTCTGAGATAAAAACGAACTCGTGACGTTCTGCGCCAATATATGTTTTCCGTTTGTTTGCAATGTAACTTTTCAACTCCAACATCGTTTCTTTATCTACATATGCGGTGTGTTCTCGAGTCTTCTGGCTAGGTTTATCTTTCCTTGGGTCAGTCAAATCATTAGGTGTTCTTCGTACATAAATTTTTGTACATGTACCCCCCCTCTGGCAGGATAGT